>NZ_LZKH01000116.1:0-15427 GCF_001672745.1 Mycobacterium sp. E1386 | reverse complement strand
CGCGGCGCGCAACGTGGGGCAGTACGGGTCGGCGAAGTCGACATGGATGCCGCCGGAGTCGAAGTAGGTGTCGGGGCGGCCGCTGGTGCGATCCACCAGCTGATCGGGCACCACCACCGCGCCCGGCCCGGCGTTGAGGTTCAGGCTGCCGACGGCGCACGGGCCGAAGACCCGGCGCACCCCGAGCTTGCGCAGCGCCCACATGTTGGCCCGATACGGCACGGTGTGCGCCGAGAACTGATGCGTGGTCCCGTGCCGGGGCAGGAACGCGACCTCGTGTCCCCCGACGGCGCCGATCGTCACCGGGGCGCTGGGCGGGCCGTACGGGGTGTCGACGTCGACGGCGCGGGTGTCGGACTCGAAGAAGGTGTAAAAGCCGCTGCCGCCGATGACTCCGAGCATCAGCCCATTGTGGTGCATGGCCGCACGCCGATCGCGGGTGCGGGGGCGCGCGGGGCCCCTGGCAGGATGCGTGCGTGGCCAACTTCGGGCAGTGGATCTCCGGTGCGCGGCCGCGGACGCTCCCCAACGCGGTGGCGCCGGTGGTCGCGGGCACCGGCGCGGCGGCGTGGCTGGGATCCGCGGTGTGGTGGAAGGCGCTGCTGGCGCTGGCCGTCGCGGTCGCGCTGACCGTCGGCGTCAACTACGCCAACGACTACTCCGACGGCATCCGAGGCACCGACGACGACCGGGCCGGCCCGGTGCGCCTGGTGGGCTCGCGGCTGGCCTCGCCCCGCTCGGTGCTCGCCGCCGCGGTGGCGAGCCTGGCGATCGGGGCGGCGGCCGGCCTGGCACTCGCGCTCGTCAGCGCGCCGTGGCTGATCGCCCTGGGAGCGGTGTGCATTGCCGGCGCGTGGCTGTACACGGGCGGCTCGAAACCCTACGGCTATGCCGGTTTCGGTGAGGTCGCGGTGTTCGTCTTCTTCGGCCTGGTGGCCGTGCTCGGCACCGAGTACACCCAGTCGCTGCGGGTGGACTGGGTGGGGGCGGCGCTCGCGGTGTCGATCGGCGCGCTGTCGTCGTCGGTGCTGGTGGCCAACAACCTGCGCGACATTCCGACCGACGCGCAGTCGGGGAAGATCACCCTGGCGGTGCGCCTGGGCGACGGCCGCACCCGCGTCCTGTACCAGGGGCTGCTGGCGACCGCCGGGGTATTGACCCTGGTGCTGATGGCCGCGACGCCGTGGTGCGCCGTGGGATTCGCTGCCACGCCGCTGGCGCTGCGCGCGGCGGGTCCGGTCCGGTCGGGACGCGGCGGCCGGGAGTTGGTTCCCGTGCTGCGGGACACCGGGCTGGCCATGGTCGTCTGGGCGATCGCGGTCGCCGCGGCCCTGGCGCTGGCCCGCTGATCGGGCGTGCGCCCACGGCGTTGACCGTGCGGCGGGGGCGGGGTTTGTCGGCGTGTCGCCGCCGTACATGCACACTCGAGTGCGACAGCGTGGCCGGATCCGATAACAATGAGGGACCGGACCGATGACGGTTCACAGCGAGCAGATCGGGGACAGTAGTGAAGCAGATCGCCGCGACCAGTGGACCGAAGAACATCGGCATGCTCAGCGTCGGGGCGTACCGCCCCGAACGGGTGGTCACCAACGACGAGATCTGCGAGAACATCGAGTCCTCCGATGAATGGATCTACTCCCGCACCGGAATCAAAACCCGCCGCTTCGCCGCCCGCGACGAATCCGCCGCGTCGATGGCCACCGAGGCCGGGCGGCAGGCGATCGCGAACGCCGGGCTGGTGCCGTCGGACATCGACTGCGTGATCGTCGCGACCAGCACGCATTTCCTGCAGACCCCGGCGTGCGCCCCGGCCGTCGCCGCGGCGCTGGGCGCCACCGGCGTGCCCGCGTTCGACGTCTCGGCGGGGTGCGCGGGCTTCGGCTACGCGCTCGGCGTCGCGGCCGACATGATCCGCGGCGGGACCGCCGCCAAGGTGCTGGTCCTCGGTTCGGAGAAGCTGTCCCCCACCGTGGACATGCAGGACCGCACCAACTGCTTCATCTTCGCCGACGGCGCGGCCGGGGTGGTGGTCGGCGAGACGCCCGAGCAGGGCATCGGGCCGACCGTCTGGGGCAGTGACGGCGAGCAGGCCCTGGCGATCCGCCAAGACATCGACTGGATCGACTACATGGACAGCCCGACGGGCCCGCGCCCCTTCCTGCGGCTCGAGGGCAGCGCGGTGTTCCGGTGGGCGGCATTCGAGATGGGCAAGGTCGGCCGGCAGGCGATGGACGCGGCGGGCGTCAGGCCCGACGAGATCGACGTGTTCGTGCCGCACCAGGCCAACAGCCGCATCAACGAGGTCCTGGCCAAGAGCCTCGAGTTGCGGCCGGACGCCGTCGTCGCCAACGACATCGAGCACACCGGCAACACGTCGGCGGCGTCCATCCCCCTGGCGATGGCCGAACTGCTGGCGACCGGGGCGGCCAAGCCGGGCGATCTCGCCCTGTTGATCGGTTACGGCGCGGGCCTCAGTTACGCCGCGCAGGTCGTCCGGATGCCCAACCTCTGACCGGCCTCACGCGTCGTCGGTCGGCGCCTCGCCCTGCAACCGCGCCCGCAGTTGTTCCCGTTCCCGGCGCCTGCGCTCGCCGGCGATCGCCAGCGACGCGGTAGCGCGCCGGCGCAGCGGGCCGAACAGCCAGATGCCCAGGGGCATGGCGATGATGAGGGCGAACAGCGCGGCGACCGCGATCGGAAACTGGCTGACACCGATGAGGCGGGCCACCCCGTAGATTGCGGCGGCAAGCGCCACCGCCAGCAGCAGCCGCGCCCCCGCGTAGAGGAGAACGTCGACGACCGCCCGAGAGCCGGCGCGGTGCTGCCCGCCCTCGTCCACGCGGTCCCCGGTGCTGTTGTCGCTGACTCCTTCTGACACAGGGGAAAGCCTACGGCCCGGGTATATTCGTCAACGGAGGTGTTGAGTGCTCTACCTGCTGCTCGTCCTGATGTTGGGGACCCTGATCTACGTTGGCTGGCGGACGGCTCGGTCACAAACCAACCGGGCGAAGACGCGCGTTATCGGGCCTGACGACGATCCAGACTTCTTACGGCGGTTAGGGCACGGGGACAACAACCCCCGCTAAGGCTCGCTCTACGCGACTCCGGGATTGCGCTGATCGCCCGGGAATCCGTCGGCGACAATGGCCGCCAGCTCGGTGAGCGCCTCGCGGGTCGACCGCTTGAGCCGGTCCAACTCGATTTCGGCGCCCTCCTCGAGGTGCGGGTCGAACGGCACGATCTGGACCGCGCGGCAGCGCCGGGAGAAGTGGTCGACCACCTTGTTCATGTCGACCTTGCCCGTCCGCGAACGCACGCCGTTGATGACCGCGACCGAGTTGCGGACCATCTCCTCGTGGCCGTGCGCGTCCAACCAGTCCAGCGTCGCCGAAGCGCTGCGGGCCCCGTCGATGGATCCCGAGCTGACCACGACGAGAACGTCGGCCTTCTCCAGCACCGAGGACATCACCGAATGCAGCAGTCCCGGGCCGCAGTCGGTGAGCACTAGGCCGTAGAACCGCTCCAGCACGTCCAGCACCCGGGTGTAGTCGTCGGCGCCGAACGCCTCCGAGATCGCCGGGTCGGTCTCCGACGCCAGCACCTCCAGCCCGCTCGGGCCTTTCGAGGTGTAGCGGCGGACGTCGCTGTAGCGCTCGATGCTGCCGGCGTCGTGCAGCAGCTGGCGCACCGTCGCCGCGGTCTCTAGCGGGATCTTCTGGCTCAGGGTGCCGCGGTCCGGGTTCGCGTCGACCGCGACGACCCGGTCGCCGCGGATGGAGGCGAAGGTGGCGCCCATGGTCGCGGCGATGGTCGTCTTGCCGACGCCGCCCTTGAGCGACACCAACGCGATGCGGTAGCACCCGCGCAAGGGGCGGTTCACCTGCGCCACCAAGTTGTTGTAGCGCGCGGCCCGGGGGCCCTCCCCGAGGTTGATCAGGTGGCCGGACAGCTCGTAGAGCAGCCGGCGCCAGCCCTCCGACGGCGGCGGCTTGACGGGCCGCAGCAGCATGCCGGTGGACAGCTCCGGGTAGGGCGTGTGCGGCAACGACTCCGGGCGCGGCGGGGCTTGCGGGGCCGGCGCGTCGACCGGGCCCGTGTAGTAGGCGCCGTAGGCGGTCGGGTCAACCCGCGGGATGCCGGTCACCGGCGTGGCGTCCCACGGCGGCATCCCCGCGGGCCTGGGCGTGGTGGGTGGTGCCGCCTCGCGCCGCTCCGGGCCGGGAACCCGCCGCTCGGTGCGGAACCCGGCGAAGGCGCGCGTCGGCGCTTCGCCGCCGTCGGCAAGAGACTGGTCGCCGTTTTCCGCCGATTGCGAGGCGGACGGCTCCTGCGGAGGCAATTGCGTCGTCGGCTGATCGGGCGTCCCGACGCCCGTCGTTGGATGGTCGGACACGTGCACTCCCCCTTGTTGTGTTACTTGGGTCGGTTGCTGCGGTCACCCCACGCCCGCATACGAATGCAGGCCCACAGTCACCAGGTTAACGAAGAACAGATTGAAGACCATGGCCACGAACCCGGCGACGTTGATCCATGCCGCCTTCCTGTCCCGCCAGCCCGCCGTCGACCTGGCGTGCAGGTACGCGGCGTAAATCACCCACGCGACGAAGGACACCGTCTCCTTGGGGTCCCAGCCCCAATACCGGCCCCAGGCCTCCTCCGCCCAGATCGCCCCGAAGATGACCCCGAAGCCGAACACCGGGAAGGCGAAGATCGTGGTCCGGTAGGCGACGCGGTCCAGGGTCTGAGCGTCGGGAAACCGTCGCACCATCCGGGCCAGGGCGCCCGGCGTCTCGGGGTCGCTCAGCCGCGACGTGCGCAGCAAGAACAAGATGCTGGCGATGCCGGCGACCATGAACACACCAGAGCCCAGGCTGACCACCGACACGTGGATGGGCAGCCAATAGGACTGCAGCGCGGGCATCACCGGCGCCGCGTTGGTGTAGAGCCAGCGGCCGGACACCGTGAGCAGGATCAGCACCGGCACCAGCAGGAAAACCCACAGCGGGCGGTACTGCGGGCGGCGCAGGACGATGGCCCCGGCGAGCAGGCCGCACATGCAGGTCAGGTTGATGAACTCGTACATGTTGCCCCACGGCACCCGCAGGGTGGCCAGGCCGCGCAGCACGATGCAGGCGAGCAGCAGCCCGATGCCGAGGTAGACGACGGCCAGCCCGGCCCGCCCCACCCGTTCGTCCAACGGCCGGCCGGACGCCTCCTCCACGATGCCGGGCGTGAAGCTATCGGAGGACACCGCACCGGCCAAAACCCGCTCGCGCCGGTCGACGCGGCGGCCGCCGGCATACGCCAGCTCGAAGGCCAACAGCAACAGCGCGATGACGAGCGCCACCACGGCGGACGTGAACGCCCAGTCGGAGTACCGCGCCAAGCCGATGTTGACGTGCACCGTGTTCATTTGACGTCCACCTGAGAACTCCTTTTGGACGCGGGGGGCCTGAGTGACTGCGCGGCGCCGGGCTCACCCAGCCCGTTGAGCACCCGCTCGGTCAACCGCTCGAACTCGTCGCCCCATCCGGAGTTGTCGGTGCGCGCCAGCCCGCCCAGTTCGACGTTCACCGTACCGGCCCCCGGGGTGAGCCTCACCCACACCCGGCGCCTGCGCACCAGCAGCGATACCACCAGGCCCGCCATCATCGTGATGGCGAAGACCAGCACCCAGGCCTGCCCGGGGTCGTGGGATACCTGCAGGTTGACGAACGGCACCGCGCCGTCGAAGCGGACGACCGTGCCGGCCGCCGGACCTTGGTCGATCCGCACCTCCTGCCCGGCGCGCAGGTTGACGCGCTTTTCCCTGGTGAGCCGGCCCTGCTGGATCAGCCGCGGATCGAGCGTGAACAGCGATTGGGGCCGCCCGGTGTCCAGCCCGGTATCGCCGCGGTAGATGTCGACGGCCACCGCGGGGGCGTTCAGCGCCGGGAAGCGCGACGACAAGAGCGCGCCGTCGAGCTGTTCGGTCGGCGCCAGCAGACCCTGGATCGCGATCTCGTGCTGTCGGCGATCGGCGGCGTTGGGATAGCTGCCCGCGGGCGGGTCGATGCGCACCACCCCGGACGAGAGCAGCGTCTGCGGGTTGTCGGGCCGCCATTGCACGGTCGACGTGCGGGTCTGCCCGTTCGGGAAGGTCACGGTGAAGGTGGGCGCGTAGCCGTGGCCCTGCAGGTACACCCGGTCGCCGCCGACCCGCAGCGGATGGTTGACCTCCAACAGGTAGTGCCGCCAGCTGTTGGCAGCAAGATCGTGTCCGGCCTGGTAGTCGATGTCGGCGGCGAACGAGGTGGCCTGCCCGGACGGCAGGTAGTGCGCCTGGAAGTCGTTGACGCGAATGCAGATCGGGTTGAGCGACGTGCCGTCGACGGTGTTGCCGGCGCGGAACGAATCGAACGCGGCCGGCGAGGCCGAGCAGAAGCCCGGGCCGGAGTCGGCGATCACGATGACGTTGCCCTCGTACCCGAACAGCTTGCCGACGGCCACCGCGACCAGCAGGCCCAGCAACGAGAAGTGGAAGGCGATGTTGCCGAACTCGCGCAGGTAGCCCTTCTCGGCGGACACCTCGACGGCTTCGCCTTCATGCCGGATGGCCGCGCGCCAGCCGCGCAGCCGGCCGGTGATCTCGTTCGCCAGGGCGTTCAGCTGGTCGGCGTCGGCTTCGATCTCGGCGCTGGCGTGCTTGGGCAGCCGGGCCAGGTTGCGCGGGGCGGCCACCGGGGTGGCGCGCAGGCTGCGGGCGTGCTCGATCATCCGCGGGGTCAGGCAGCCGACCAGCGAGACGAACAGCAGGACGTAGATGGCGGTGAACCAGAAGCTGGAGAAGACGTTGAAGGCCTGCAGCCGATCCAGCCACGGCCCGATGACGGGGTGGGCCTTCAGGTAGTCGTCGACCTTGCCGGCGTTGAGGCTGCGCTGCGGCAGCAGCGCCCCGGGGATCGCTCCCAGCGCGAGCAGGAACAGCAGCACCAGCGCGGTGCCCATCGACGTCAGCGCGCGCCAGGTGTTGCGGGACCAAGCGAGAAGTTGCCTCATATCGGCAGCCTCACGTCGGACACGAAGGCGTCGCGCAGCCAGGAGACGAAGTCGTTCCACGCCCCGCTGACCAGCAGCGCGCCGACCGCGATGAGCAGCGCGCCCCCGAAGATCTGGATGGCCCGGGTGTGGCGGCGCAGCCAGCCCAGCGCCCCCACCGCGCCGGCCGAGCCGAAGGCCAGCAGCACGAACGGGATGCCCAGCCCCAGGCAGTACGCGATCACCAGCACGATCCCGCGGGCCACGCTCGCGCCGTCGGTGGCCGAGGCCACGGTGATCACGCCGGCCAGCGTCGGGCCCAGGCACGGCGTCCAGCCAAGCGCGAACACCGCACCCAGCAGCGGGGCCCCGGCGACCGTCGTCAGCTGTCGCGGGCTGAACCGGGCCTGGCGTTGCAGGGCCGGGATGAGGCCGACGAACACCAGACCCATCACGATCGTCAGCACGCCACCGACCCGCTGGAGCAGCAGCTGGTTGGTGATCAGCGCCGTCGTCATGCCGAGGACGGCGACGGTTCCCAGCACGAACACCGTGGTGAACCCGGCGACGAACAGCGCCGCCGAACCCGCGACCCGCCACCGCGCCGACGGTGGGGCCTTGATGGCGCCGGGCGGTGGCTGCTCGTCGACGCCCACGACGGCGGCCAGGTAGGACAGGTAGCCGGGTACCAGCGGCACCACGCAGGGCGAGGCGAACGACACCAGCCCCGCCAGCAGGCACGCGCCGAGGGCCACCAGGAGCGGTCCGGCGGCGGCGATCTGGGTGAACCCGCTCATTCTTGGGCCACCTTCTGCACCACGGGCTGCAGGTCGGCCGCCAGCAGTTCGCGCAGGAACACCGCCGCGACCCGGTGCTGACGGTCCAGGACGAGCGTGGACGGGATCACGGTGGTCGGGTACTTGCCGCCGAACGCGATCAGCGTGCGCATCGCCGGGTCGTAGATGGAGGGGAACGTCACGTGTCGGTCGTTGACGAAGTCCAGCGCCGCCTGCCGGTTGCTGTCGCGCACGTCGATGCCGAGAAACGACACCCCCTTGTCGCGGGTGACGTCGTACACCTGCTGGAGTTGGCTGACCTCGGCCCGGCACGGGCCACACCACTGTCCCCAGATGTTGATGACGACGACGCGGCCGGCGAAGATCGGATCGTCCAGCGACAACGGGTGCGCGGGGTCCGCCAGGTCCGGCCCGGACAGCGCACCGGGGTGACCGCGGCTGGACGGCGGGTTGTAGTAGATGTCGGTCTTTCCGCCGGGCGAGACGAATTCGAACGTGCCGCCCTGCGCTACCGCGTCACGACCGGAAGAACAGCCGGCGACCAGGGTCGTCAGTACGACCCCGGCCATCGCCAGTCGCCACATGCTCAGCGCGCCGGCTCCTGGTACTCGACGTCGACCAGCCGGTCGCCCTCGTACACCAGGGTGGTGATCGAGCACAGCCCGCACTCGCGGCGCCGCGGGTCGTGCCACAGCCGCCGGCCGGTTAGGTGCAGGCGCAGCGTCCACACCGGCAGCTGATGGCTGACGCACACGACCTCGCTGCCGGCTGCGCGGGCGCGGGCCTTGTCCACCGCGGTCGTCATCCGCGCCGCGATCTCGGCGTACGGCTCGCCCCACGACGGGGTGAACGGGTTGCGCAGGTGCCACCAGACCCGCGGGTCGCGCCAGGCGCCGTCGCCGGGGCCGACGCGCCGGCCCTCGAAGAAGTTCGCCGATTCGATGAGGTCATGGTCGGTGTCCACGGCCACGTCGTGCTTGGCGGCGATGGGCGCGGCGGTTTCCTGGGCCCGCTGCAGTGGGGAGGCGACGACCGCGACGATGTCGCGCCCGGACAGCGCGTCGGCGACCGCGGCCGCCTGCTCGCGGCCCCGGTCGGACAGGTGGAATCCGGGCAGCCGGCCGTAGAGGACGCCGCCGGGGTTGTGCACCTCGCCGTGGCGCACGACGTGGACGCGGGTTTGCTCGGCCATCAGGGCTTGTCCTCCTGGGCGGCCGCGCGGGCGGCGTTGGGCAAGGCTTCGGCGATCCGGTCGAACGCCGCGTCGTCCAGCGCCGCCGAGACGAACCATGCCTCGAAAGCGCTGCAGGGCGGGTAGACGCCCGCGTTCAGCAGGGTGTGAAAGAACGGCGGATAACGCCACGTCTGGCTGGCCCGCGCGGACGCGAAGTCGGTCACCGGCGCATCGCCGAAGAACACGCTGAGCATGTTGCCTGCACGCGAAAGTTGGTGCGGCACAGCGGCGCTCGTCAACGCCTCGGACAGCATGCCGGCTAGCCGGTCGGCGTTGGCGTCCAGCGCGGCGTAGACCGCGGCGTCGGCGGCGCGCAGCGTCGCCAGGCCGGCGGCCACCGCCACCGGGTTGCCCGAGAGCGTGCCGGCCTGATACACCGGCCCCAGCGGCGCGAGCCGCTCCATCACCTCGGCGCGCCCGCCGAACGCGGCCGCCGGCAGTCCGCCGCTCATCACCTTGCCGAAGGTGATGAGGTCGGCCGCGACGGGATCGATTCCGTACCAACCACTTCGGCTGACCCGGAAGCCGGTCATCACCTCGTCGACGATGAGCAGCGCGCCATGTTCGGCGGTGATGGCGCGCAGCCCGGCGTTGTAGCCGGCCGCGGGTGGGACGACGCCCATATTGCCCGGGCTGGCTTCGGTGATCACCGCGGCGATCTGGTCACCGAACTCGGCGAAGGCCTGCCGCACGGCGTCGATGTCGTTGTAGGGCAACACAATCGTGTCGGCGGCCGCCGCGCCGGTGACCCCGGGCGAGGACGGCAGACCCAGCGTCGCCACCCCGGAGCCCGCGTCGGCGAGCAGGGCGTCGGCGTGGCCGTGATAGCAGCCGGAGAACTTGACGATCTTGGGCCTGCCGGTGAACCCGCGGGCCAGCCGGATCGCGCTCATCGTCGCCTCGGTCCCGGAGTTGACCAGCCGTATCCGTTCGACCGGTGCCACCCGCCCGATGATCTCGGCGGCCAGCCGGCTCTCCCCCGGCGTGGGCGCGCCGAACGACAGTCCGGAGGCCGCGGCCGTGGTGACTGCTTCGACGACGGCGGGGTGCGCGTGCCCGAGGATCATCGGACCCCAGGAGCAGACCAGGTCGACGTAGCGATTGCCGTCGGCGTCGGTGAGCCAGCACCCGCGGGCCTCGGTGATGAAGCGCGGGGTGCCGCCGACAGCGGTGAACGCCCGCACCGGGGAGTTCACCCCGCCGGGGATGACGGCGCAGGCATCCTCGAACAACCGGGCCGACGCCGCCGTGGTGGCGGCGTGCGCGGTCGCCTGGTCACTGCTTCCCATGACAACCAGTGTCCCAGCCTCCGCGGCCGGTTCAACTACAGGGTGTAGCAGGACGGGTTAGGCGTCACCCTGCCGCTCGGCTTGCTGGGCGGCCTGGAAGTGATGGCGGGCGGCCTCGCGTTCCCTCTCCGCCGCGCGCCGGTGCGCCTCGACGTCCCCGAGGCGCTCTTCGACCGCCCGCTCGTGCACTTCGGCGGCCCGCTCGTGCGCGGCGGCGGCTTCGTAGTGGCGATCCCGGTCGCGGCGGTGCGCCTCCTCGTCCCGCTCGTGCGCATGCTGGGCGCGGTCGGTCGCGCGCTCGACGTCGTCGGAGGTGATGGGCTTGCGCGCGGCCAGGTCCCGGCCCCTGCGCAGCAGCTCCTCGGCGCGCTGAGCCGCTTCGTTACCTGGCGAGTCGCCCATGTTCAGACACTAGACCCGATCGCCGCCAAAAGTTGGGTTGATGCCCGGGGACTCAGGCGAGTTGGATAGCGGTATGCAGATGCCGCAAGGACTCGCCCGGTTCAACCGTCGCGTCACCAACCCGGTTCAGCGGCTGTGGGCCGGCTGGCTGCCACCGTTCGCCATCGTCGAACACGTCGGCCGCCGCTCGGGCAAGCCGTACCGCACCCCGGTGAATGTGTTCAGCGCGGATGTCGACGGCAAGCCCGGGGTGGCGATCCTGCTGACCTACGGCCCGGACCGGGACTGGTTGAAGAACCTGACCGCCGCGGGAGGGGGGCGGATGCGCCGCAACGGCAAGGGTTTCGGCATCGCCGACCCGCGGGTGGTCACCAAGACCGAAGCGGCAGAGCACGTGACACGGGGCCGGACGGTGTTCGCCAGGCTGCCGTTCGAGGACGCGGTGCTGCTGACCAAAACCGAGTGAGGTGGATGCCCGCCCGCCAAAGCCTCAGTCGTCGCGGCGGGCCCGCGCGCGCCGTTTGCCCTCGTGCATCGCGGCCACCCGGGCGACCGGAATCGCGCGGCCCTGCTCGATCAGATCGTCCGGCAGGCGCTGCGGATCGGGCATGTGCTCGGCCCAGGGGTCGCGCCCGGCAAGGGCATCGAGCGCCGTGTGGATGGTGAAGTCGACGGGGCGCGCGGAATCGAGATCCGACCAGGCGAGCGGAAAGGACACCGGCATGCCCGGGCGCAGGCGCGGGCTGTAGGCGGCGACGACGGTCGCCCCGCCGGCCCGGGTCGAGTCCACGAACACCTTGCCGGCGCGGTCGGCCACGATGAAAGCCGTTGTCGCCCTTAGCGGGTCGAGCGCCTCCGAGCGGGCCGCCAGCGCCCGGGTCGCGGCCGCGACGTCGTCCACCGCAACGGTGCCGTCGAGCGGCACGAAGACGTGAATCCCCTTGGCGCCGCTGGTTTTCACCGCGCCCGCCAACCCGCTGTCGGCCAACGCCTGCCGGACCACGTGCGCGACGGCGACCACGGCGGTGAAGTCATCGTCGGCCGGCGGGTCGAGGTCGAGCACCAAATGGGTGGGCCGGCGCAGATCGTCGGCCAGGCCGAGCGATGGGTGGTATTCGACGGCGCGCTGATTGGCCAGCCATAACAGCGTTCGCAGGTCATCGCAGACGGCATAGCGCACTTGGCGTTTGGATGCCTCGGCCCATACCGGGACGGTTCGCAGCCAGGCCGGTGCGTAGTCCGGCACGTTCTTCTGCATGAACGCGGGCCTTCCCCCCAGCACGCGCAGCACCGTGAGCGCCCGACCGGCCACGACGGGCAACAATCGGTCGGCCACCGCGTCCAGGTAATCGATCAGGTCACGCTTGGTGGCTCCGGCGTCCGGGCTCAGCGGCTGGTCCAGGTTGGTCAAATCGACGGCCCCGCGGCGCTCGTCGGCTGTCATGACACACCGTCCGGAGGTGCACTGCCGCGGATCGCACGGCGAGTACCGATTCGGCCGCGGGTCCGGGCGGCGAAGTACAGCCCGATCACCACCGCCCACGACAGCAGGCTGAGCCAGAGCTGACTGCGCGCCGAGCGATCGAAGGCCATCTGCACCAGCACGGCGGTGATTCCGGCCAGGGTGAGGATCGACAGAACCGGGAAGAACCACATCTTCACCCGCAGCCTTTCGGCGGGGGTGCGGCGGCGCAGGATGATCTGCGACAGGGCGATCAGCCAGTAGACGAACAAGATGATCGCGCCCGAGGAGTTGAGCAGGAAGAGAAACACCGTGTTCGGCGCGACCCGCGCCATGATGACGCAGCCGAATCCGACCGCCGAGGAGCACAGGATGGCGATGTGCGGGACACCGCGCGCGCTCAGCCTGACCAAGCGCATCGGGGCCTCGCCCCGCGCGGCGAGCACGAACAGCATGCGCGACGCGGTGTACAAGCCGGAGTTCAGGCAGGACAGCACCGCGGTGAGCACTACGGCGTTCATCACCTGATCCGCGCCGCGCAGCCCAAGGTGCTTGAGCGCGGCCACGTACGGCGACGCGCCGAGTTCCACGGAGTCCCACGGCAACATCACCACCAGCAGGAATACCGACCCCACGAAGAAGACACCGATCCGCGCCACCACCGATCTCGTCGCCTTCTGGACCGCGAGTTCCGGGTCCCGGCTTTCCGCGGCGGCCACGGTGACGATCTCGGCACCGACCATCGAGAAGATCACCACCACAATGGCGGCGAAGACGGCCCCGACGCCCTTCGGGAAGAAGCCGCCGCGCGCGGTGAGGTTGGCCAGTCCACCGTGATGGCCCGGCACGAGCCCCAGCACGAAGGCCGTGCCCACACCGAGAAAGATCACGATGGTCGCGACTTTGATTCCGGCGAACCAGAATTCGAACTCACCGAAGGACGAGACGGAGAACAGGTTGGTCGCTGTCATCAAGACCATCAGGCACAGCGACAGCAGCCACAGCGGCGCATGAAACCAGTAGTTGAGGACTTTCCCGCCGGCAACGGCCTCGAAGCCGACCACGATCACCCAGAAATACCAGTACAGCCAGGCGACCGAGAATCCCGCCCAGCCGCCCAGCGCCTTAGCCGCGTAATCGGCGAACGACCCGGTCGACGGGTTCGCCGCCGCCATCTCGCCCAGCATGCGCATCACCAGGACGATCAGCAGGCCGCACAGCGCGTAGGTCAGAAACGCCGCGGGGCCAGTGTCCTTGATCACCACACCCGAGCCGACGAACAGGCCGGCACCGATGACACCGCCGAGGGCGATCATGCTGAGCTGGCGCTGCGACAACCCTTGGCGCAGTTGCGGAGTGCTAGCCATGCCGGTGCGTGCAGCGGTGATCAGTCGAGGCGGGTGGCCACCACCGACCACACCGGGAGGTGCACCCGGTGGTCTTCCAGCAGCGGGTCGATGACACCCAGCCGGTGTACCAGTGGCCGCATCCGCTGCAGAATCTCGCCCTGCTGCTCGGAGGCGAGCGTCTTCATGGCGTCGAACGTCTCCTTGAGGAAGCGGGCCTCGTACGTCGTGCCGCCGAGGTAGTCGATTCGCCATCCGTTGGCGCCGAACACCCGCTCGAAGTTGTCGGCGGGTATCGCCGTCCACTGCAGGCCGTTGACGTTGTGGGGGCTGAATTCGAACATGTAGAGCCGCGCCCCGGGCCTGGTGGCCCGGTGCAGCGCCTGGGCGTACCGCGTCTGGACGACCCCGTCGTTGAGGAACACGTGATAGAAGGCGCTGTCCACCACCGTGTCGAAACGATCCTCGAAGCCTTCGAGCCTGGTGGCGTCGGCCACCTGGAAATCGACCTGGACTCCGGCCCGATCGGCGTTCCGCTTGGCTTGCTCGATGGCCGAAGGTGACTCATCGATTCCGGTCGCCGAAAACCCTTGCGCGGCAAAGTGAATGGCGTGATATCCGGGGCCCGTCCCGGGATCGAGCACCTCGCCGCGGATCCCGCCGTAGGCAACCAACTGCTGGACCGCCGGCTGCGGGCCGCCGATGTCCCAGGGAATCCGCCCGCCGGCATGTTCTGCCTCGTCGTACAGCGGCTCAAAACCCGCGACGTTCCCGTCAGTCATTGCCTTCTCGCTTCCTCGCGACTCCCGACGGGAACGACACTAGTGCGAAGTCAGCTCAAAGATGTAGGTCTTGCTCGCGGATCAGTGCCGTGGCGAGCACGCTGATGACGGCCGTCGCGACCAAATACCCGCACGCCAGCCATGGCGCGCCGCCGAGAGCCGCGATGAGCGCGGTCACGATCATCGGGGTGACACCGGAGGCGTAGATGCCCGAGAACTGGTACACGAACGACAGACCGGTGTAGCGGGTGCTGGTGGGATACAGCGACGAGTACAGCGTGCCCTGCGCCCCGTAGAACAGCGCGTGCACCACACCGAACACGACGACCAGCGCCACCCCGAACCAGACCAGGTTCCTGGTGCCGAACAGCGCGAAGGCGGGAAACGCCGCAACGCCATAGCAGGCCACGCCGGCCAGATACACCCGCCGGGCGCCGAACCGGTCGGTCAGCGCCCCCGACACGGGCAGCAGCGCCGCCATCAACAGCGCCGCGATGGTCACCACCACCAGCACCGACACCCGGTTGAACCCCAGCGCCCCGGTGGCGTAGCTGATCGCGAAGACGCCCCAGGTGTTGAACGCCGAACCTTCGGCCCAGCGAGACAGCAAGCCCAACACGGTGTTTCGCCGCGATCGGGGTTCACGGACGATCTCGCGGATGGGCACCGTGGCCGTGGCCTCGAGCTCACGCAGCTCGCGAAAGGCCGGTGTCTCCTCGACCCGCAACCGCACCACGACGCCGATCACCACGAGCACCAGGCTGAGCAGAAAACCGATGCGCCAGCCGTAGGCGAGGAAGCGGGCCGCACCCAGGGCGATTTGCAGGAACGCGAAAATCCCTGTGCCCAAGGCTAATCCGAGCGCAAGTCCGATCTGCGGGATGGCCCCGAAGCGGCCGCGCCGGCCCTCGGGGCTGTGCTCCACGGCGAGCAACACGGCACCGGCCCACTCGCCGCCCAGGGCGAAGCCCTGCAGGATTCGCAGGGCCAACAGCAACAGCGGCGCCCATACCCCGATCTGGGCGGCGGTGGGCAGCACCCCGATCAACGCCGTGGCGACGCCCATGATCAGCATGGTCAGCGCGAGGCTGCGCT
>NZ_LZKH01000115.1:0-13938 GCF_001672745.1 Mycobacterium sp. E1386 | reverse complement strand
GCCAGCAGCTGTTCGGTGGGCGTGCGCGGAGCGACGAACGCCGGCTCCTGCGGCCCGGATGCCCTGTCGGCCGCCATCAACGACTTGCGGTCCACCTTTCCGCTCGACGTCAGCGGCAGCGCGTCCGTCACCTCGAAGACCGCGGGCATCATGGCGGCCGGCAGCAGGTCGAGCAGGAACCGGCGCAACTCCGCTGTCGACGGAGCGGCGCCGCCGGCCGGCACGACATGCGCGACGAGGATGGGGTTTCCGCGGCTGTCGGTTCTGATCACCACCGCGTTCTCGGCCACCGCGGGGTGTTGGCCCAGCGCGGCCTCGATCTCGCCCGGCTCGATCCGGAAGCCGTGGATCTTGACCTGGAAGTCGATGCGGCCCAGGTAGTCGATGTTGCCGTCGGGCAGATACCTGGTCAGGTCGCCCGTGCGGTAGAGCCGCTGGCCGGGGTGCGCGGTATCGCCGCCGAACGGGTCGGCCACGAAGATGGCGGCCGTCAGATCCGGCCGGTTGAGGTAGCCGCGGCCGAGCCCCACGCCGCCGATGTACAGCTCGCCGGGCACACCGATCGGCACCGGTTGCAGGTGCGCGTCCAGGATGTAGGCGCGGATGTTGGCGATCGGTCGCCCGATCGGCACCAGCGTGCCGGATTCGCCTCGCTCGCAGTGGAATGCGGTGACGTCGATCGCCGCCTCGGTGGGCCCGTAGAGGTTGTAGAGCTCGGCGTTCAGCGTGGCCATGAAGTGGTCGCGCAGGTCATAGGGCAGCGCTTCGCCGCTGCAGATCACCCGGCGCAGTGCGGTGCACGCGGCCACCCCGGGCTCGGCGAGGAAGCGGCGCAACATCGAGGGCACGAAATGCATTGTGGTGACGCGCTGTTCGACGATGGTCCGAACCAGGTACGCGGCATCCTTGTGGCCCTCGGGTTTGGCGATGACCACCCTGGCCCCGACGATCAGGGGCCAGAACAGCTCCCAGACGGACGGGTCGAAGCTCACCGGTGTCTTGTGCAGCACCCGGTCGTCGGCGGTCAGCCGGTAGGCGTCCTGCATCCACAGCAGCCGGTTACGGATACCGGCGTGGGTGTTGAGCGTTCCCTTCGGCTTACCCGTCGAACCCGAGGTGTGGATGACGTAGGCGAGGTTGGCCGGCGTCGTCTCGCACGCCGGGGCGGTGTCCTCGCCCGACGGCGCCGACGGTTCGTCCAGGCAGAGCCGGTGACCGGTGAAGCCCGGCGGCAGGTGCACCAGGTTGGCGCGGTGGGTGACACAAACCGGTGCGTCCGGTACGTCGTCCAGCATCGCGGCCATGCGCCCGGCGGGCTGCGCGGAGTCCAGCGGCATGAAGGCGCCCCCGGCCTTGAGGACGCCGAGCACGGCCACAACCAGGTCCTCGGAGCGGTCCAGCAGGACGGGCACTACCGTCTCGGGTCCCACGCCGAGCTCGCGCAGCCGGTGGGCCAGGCCGTTGGCGCGGCGGTCGAGTTCCGCATAGGTCAATTCGCGGTCGTCATGCGTCACCGCGACGGCGTCCGGGGTCCGCGCGACCGTCGCGGCGACCATCTCGTGCAGGCAGGCCGGAGCCTCGGAATACGGGTAGTCGACCTCGGTTTGGTTCCAGGCGGCCTGCTGGCGGAGCTCCGCTTCGGTGAGCAGCGGCAGCTGGGAGACCGGCCGGTCCGGGTCGGCGACGATGCCGCCGAGGAGGGTGGCGAAGTGGCCGGCCAGCCGCTCGATGGTGGCGGCGTCGAAAAGGTCGGTGTTGTACTGCAGTACGCCGGAGAGCTTTCCGTCGTGTTCGCCGACCTCCATCATCAGGTCGAACGGCGCGCCGCCCTGCCCGACATGAAGTGTCTCGAGCGGAAGCCCGCCGTGTTCCGGAACGGGGTCGTCGGTGAAGCGGCGCGTCTGCTCCCAGGCGAACGAGACTCCGAACAGTGGCGTGCGGCTCGGGTCGCGCGGCGGCCGAAGCCGCTCGACGAGCAGCGCGAAGGGGTAGTCCTGGTGTTCGAGGGCGCCCTGCACGGTGTCCTTGACGCGGCCGAGCAGGGTCATGAACGTCGGGTCGTCGTGCAGGTCCGCGCGCAGGGCCACCGGATTGGTGAGGTAGCCGACCAGCCCCTCCAGCGCGACCCGGTCGCGGCAGGCGAAAGGCGAGCCGATCACCAGGTGGCCCTGGCCGCTGTAGCGGTGCAGCAACGTGGCATAGGCCGCCAGCAGCGTCATGTAGGGCGTCGCGCCGACCTTGCGGCCCAGTTGGATGATTCCCGTCGTCACGGTGGGGTCGACGGTGAACCGGTGCACGGTGCCCGCGTAGGTCTGGACGGCGGGTCGCGGCCGGTCGGTGGGCAATTGGAGGACCGGCAGTTCGCCGGCCAACTGATCCCGCCAGTAGGCCCAGAGGTCCTCGCCCTCGGGACCCGCGAGCATCTGGGCCTGCTGCTCGGCGTAGTCGACGAAGCTTTCCGCGGGTGGCGGAGGCGCGGCGGCGCCGTGCTCGGCGGCGTACAGCAGGCGCAGTTCGTCGAGGATGATGTCGATGGACCAGAAGTCGACCGCGATGTGGTGCAAGCCCAACAGCAACACATGTTCCTCGGGTGTGCGCTCGAGCAGCGTCAGCCGCAGCACTGGGCCGGTGTAGAGGTCGAAGGGGGTGTCGGTCTCGCGCCGAATCCACTCGTCGACCTCGGGCTCACCCGGGCCGAGGCGGCCCCTGGCGATGCGCACCGGCCATTGCGGATGAACGAGTTGGACCGGCTGCCCTTCGCGCTCGGCGTAGGTGGTCCGTAGCGCGGGATGCCGGTCGACGAGCGCCTGCGCCGCGCGTTCCAGCGCCGGGACGTCGAGTTCGCCGCGGATCCTCCCGGCATACGTGACGTTGTAGGCGGCGCTTGCCGGTGCGAGCTTGTGAATGAACCACATCGATCGCTGGCCGTACGACTGTGGATGCACCGAGGCCGACTGTTCGGCTTTCTCCATCAGCAGCTGGGCGAGCAGCGCGCGCTTCTTCTCCGGGGACAGACCGGATATGTCGACCGGCTTGTCAGTCATCGCCGCCGTCCTTCACCGCGAGTTCGGCGCCCCGTTCGTCCAACACCTTTTGGAGCAGTTCGTCCACGGCGGCGTCGGAGAGCTCCGGCACCCGGGTCAGCAGGTCGATGCCGCCCGACGGCGCGCCGTCGGCGTGCTGGTGGACCGTTGGCTCCGGGGTGGCCTGCCGCGGCACCGCCTCGTGCGTGGTGGGTGCGCCGGTCGCTTGCTCCGGCAGATGTTCGCGCAGCCATTCGGCGAGGCTGGCCACGCTGGGCCCCTCCAGCAGCCGGGTGACCGGCACGACGAGGCCCAGGTCGCGTTCGACCTGCATGCGCAGCTCCAGCGTGATGAGCGAGTCGACGCCGAGGGTGTTCAGCGGTGTCTGTTTGTCCAGGTTCGCCGGTGTCAGACCGAGTTTGCCGGCGGCGAGCTCGGACAGGTACGTCTCCAGCAGCCGTTGGCGCTCCTCCGGCGTCGCGCCCTGCAGCGCTTCGAGCAGACCGGCCCCCGGCCCGGGCGCGGGCTCCGCCTGCGGCTTGTCGGGCGAGGGCGCGATTCCGAGTTCCGCGAGCAGCGGCGGCTGCAAGTCGGGTTGCCAGACCGCCCAGTCGATGTCGAGAACCACGGCCTGCGTGGCCGACCGCTCCAGCAACGACGACAACGCCCGGAGGCTGTCGGCCGCGGACATGGCCTCGACGCCGTACTGGGCGAAGTAGTCCTGCAGCTCGGACCGGGTGAAGAAACCGAGCCCGGCCCATGGCCCCCAGTTCACGCTCAACGCCGGCCGGCCTTCGGCACGCCGGTGCCACGCCAGCGCGTCCAGGAAGGCGTTCGCCGCCGCGTAGTTGGCCGCCCCGGGCGGACCCAGCAGGGACGAGGCCGACGAGAACAGCACGAACAGGTCCAGGTCGGCGTCCTTGGTCAGCGCGTGCAGGTTCCAGGCGCCCTGAACCTTGGGCGCCATGACCTCGCGCAGCTTCGCCTCGTCGAGGCACAGCAGAATGGCGTCGTCGGCGATCCCCGCCGCGTGCACCACCCCACGCAGCGGCGGCATCGACTCGGCGATCGATTCCAGCATGGCCGCGACGTCGTCGGCCTTGGCGACGTCGCCCTTTGCGATGGTCACCTCGGTGCCCGCCGCGCGCAGGGCGTCGAGCGTCTCCTGCGCCTCCGTCGAGGCGCCGCCACGTCCCATCAGGACCAGGTGCCGGGCGCCGTGCTCGGCCATCCACTTGGCCACCACGAGTCCCAGCGCACCGAGCCCGCCGGTGACCAGATAGGTGGCGTCTTCCTTGAAGGACGCGGTCTCGGACGGTTCCGGCTCGTCGTAGCGGGTCAGTCGTTCGACATAGCGGTGGCCGCCCCGCAGCGCCACGTCGCCGTCGTGCTCATCGGCCCACACCTCCCGGAACAGGGAGTCCACTTCTTCCGGGCCGCCGTCGGTGGACAGGTCGACACAGGTGCAGCCGAGTTCCGGATGCTCGTGGTCGATCGTGCGGGCCATGCCCCACACCGGGGCCTGCGCGATCGACACGGCTTCGGTCGCCGAGGCCGCATCGGTCACCTGCGCCCCCCGCGTCACCAGCCACAGCCGCGGCGTCGCCGACCAACCGGCCCGCGCCAGCGCCTGCACCAGATGCACGACGCTCAACGGGCCCAAAGTGGTTGCCGCATCCAGGGATTCGAGCGACGTGTCGGCCGGCGGTGCGGCCAGCAGGTCCCACATGTGCACCACCCCGCGGCACGGCGGCCGGTCGTCGGTGAAGGCGTCTTGGAGCAGCTGTGTGAAGTGTTCGGGCTGCGCGGGGTCGAGGAGGTAACTGTCCGGGGTGAGACGCTCGAAGCCTCCGCCGGCCGGTGCCGGCTGGACCAGGACGCACCGCTGAGAATGCGATTCGAGGTGTTTCCGGAGGGTGTCCGCGGCGGCCGCGCCGTCGCTGAAGATGAGCCAGCTGCCGGCTTCGTCCGGCCGGCTCGACCCGTCCCGGTCCGCCGGACTGGAGGCGGGTTGCCAGCGCAGCTTATACATCCGGTCGCGCAAGCCCGCGCCCTCGGTCGCACCGGCGGCCCGCGGTAGCGGGCCGGTGCCGTTCGGGGTGATAGCCCCGACGTCCAACCAGGAGTGGACCCGCTGCCACGGGTAGGTCGGCGCGGTCACGTAGTGGCTGCCCGGGGGGTACACCGCCTCCCAGGTGACCGGCTGACCGAGGGTGTAGAGGGTGCCGAGCGACGACAGTGCGGTCCCCCGCCCCCCGTCGTCACGCCGCATCGACGGCAGCGCGGCGCAACTGACCCCGAGGTCCTGGGCGTCCTCCCGGATCGAGTTCAGCAGGACTGGGTGCGGGCTGATCTCGACGACCGCGTCGTGGCCGCCCTCCAGCAGCCGACGCAGCGCCTGCGAGAAATGCACGGGCGAGCGAAGGTTCTCCGCCCAATAGTCCGGGTCGGCCAGGCGGTCGGTGAGCAGGTCGCCGGTCACCGTCGAGTAGATGGGAATCGCCGGTGCGGTCGGCCGCAGTCCGACGAGCCCGCCGCGCACAGCGGGAACCAACGGGTCCATCTGCGGGCTGTGGGCGGCCACGTCGACGTCGACCCATCGGCAGAACCGGTCGCGCTGCTGCAGCGCCTCCATCAGCTTGGCCAAAACCTTTTGATCCCCGGACAACACCGTCGATCGGTAGCTGTTGCTGGCGGCGACCGAGACCTTGCTTTCCTGGCCGGCGATGAGCTCCTGGGCTTCGGCGGGGCTGAGTTCCGCGGCCATCATGGTTCCGCGGCCGCGCACGGTTCGGAGCATCAGTGAGCGGAACCGGATCACCCGTGCGGCGTCTTCGAGGCTCAGCGCACCGGCGACGTGCGCCGCGGCAACCTCACCCATGCTGTGCCCGACCACCGCGGTCGGCTCAACCCCCCAGGAGCGCCATAGGGCGGCCAGCGCGACCTGCATGGCGAAGATCGCCGGCTGGATCAGGCTGATGTCGGTGATTTCCTCGTCCTTGGCCATCAGCTGAACGATGGAATGTCCCAGGTGGGGCTTGAGCGCGCGGTCGCACGCCGCCAAGGCGTCGCGGAACACGGGCTCCTCGGCCTGCAGTCGCCGCCCCATGCCGTGCCACTGGGAGCCCTGGCCGGGGAAGGCGAAGACCACCCTGGGTCGCTGGCCGGGACGGCACTGCCCGACGGCGAACCCCTGCCGTGACTGCCCGTGCCGGTAGGCGTCGAGGGTCTCCGACATCGCGGCCGGCGTGTCGGCGACGACGGACAACCGATGGTCGTAGTGGCCGCGACGCACGCCGGCCGTATAGCAGAGGTCGGCGAGCGCCACCCCGGACGCCAGCGCCGACTCGTACCGATCGGCCAGCGCGACCAGGGCCTCGGGGGACCGCGCTGATATCGGCAACAACTCGGCTCGATCCGGCGCCGTGCCGCGCTCGGCCGTGGCGGCCCGGGCCTGCGGGGCCTCGGTGAGCACGGCGTGCGCGTTGGTGCCGCCCATGCCGAACGAGCTGACGCTCGCAACCGCGCGCCCACCGTTTTTCGGCCACGGGGTCAGCGTTGTCGCCACCCGCACCGGCAGGCTGTCGAAGGGAATCTCCGGGTTGGGTTCGGCGAAGTTCAGGCTCGGCGGAATCTCCTTGTGCTGCAACGCCAATGCCACCTTGATCAGCCCGGCCACCCCGGCCGCCGCCTCCAGGTGCCCGATGTTGGTCTTGACCGAGCCGACCAGGCATTGGCTGCCCGGCGGACGGCCCTCCGCCAGCACCGTGCCCAGCGCGTTCGCCTCCATCGCGTCGCCCAGGAACGTTCCGGTGCCGTGCGCCTCGACGTATTGGGCGGTGCCCGGGGAAATACCGGCGCGGCGGTAGGCCGCGGCCACCACGGCTTCCTGCGCTCGCCGGTTGGGCGCGATCAGCCCGTTGGTCCGGCCGTCTTGATTGATCGCGGTGCCGCGGATCACCGCGTAGATCGGGTCGTTGTCGGCCAGCGCCCGGCTGAGCGGCTTCAGGACGACCATCCCGGCGCCTTCACCGCGCACGTACCCGTCCGCGCCGGCATCGAACGTCTTGCAGCGGCCGTCGGGCGCCATCACCTTGGACTTGCTGAAGTTGATCATCAGCGCAGGCGACAGGATGACGTTCACTCCTCCGGCGAGCGCGACCGAGCACTCGCCGTCGCGCAGGCTGCGGCACGCCAGGTGGACCGCGACCAACGACGACGAGCAGGCGGTGTCGATCGCCATGCTCGGCCCGTGGAGGTCGTAGAAGTAGGACAGCCGGTTGGCGGCGATGCTCAACGCGTTTCCGGTGCCCGTGTAGGCGTCGACAAGCTGCATCTGGTTGCCGCGCAGGTTCGCGTAGTCGGTGGTCGCGATGCCGACGAACACACCGGTGTCGCTGCCGGCCAGCCGCTCCGGCACCTGCCCGGCGTCTTCCAATGCCTCCCAAGCCACCTCGAGGATCAGCCGCTGCTGCGGATCCATCTGCGCCGATTCCCGGGGCGAGATGCCGAAGAACTGGAAGTCGAACTCGTCGACCTCGGGCAGGAATCCGGCCCGTCGGGTGACCGAGGTGCCCGGGACGGACGGATCCGGGTTGTAGAAGGCATCCGCGTCCCAGCGGTCCGGCGGGACCTCGCTGATCGCGTCCACGCCTTCCGACAGCTCGCGCCAGAAGGCCGCCGGCCCGTCGGCGCCCGGAAAACGGCACCCGATGCCGATGATGGCGATGGGCTCGTCCGCGGCGGGCGGGCCGCTCTCACCGACGGTTGCGGCGGTGCGGTCGACCGCGGTGCCCTTGCCGCCCAGATGGCGGGAGAGCAGGTCGATCGACGGGTGTTCGTAGGCGATGGTGGGCGAAAGTTCGCATCCGAGCCAGGTTTCCAGAGCGCCGGTCAGCCGGACGGCACGGACCGAATCGAGCCCGTAGTAGGCGAACGGCATGGACGGGTCGATATCCGTTTGGGGAATGCCGAGTTCACCAGCGAGCTGGGCGATCAACCATTCCCGGATCTCCTTCACGGTGCGCCCGGCCGAATTCGGCGCGGCGGTCGCCGGGTGGATGTCGGGCCGCGGCGCGCGCCATTCGGCGACCGGCTCGAACTGGCCGTCGAGGAACTGCTGCCGGCAGGCGGACCGCTGGATCTTGCCGCTGGACGTGGTGGGAATCCGCAACGGCTCCACCAGAACAACGGTGTCCGCCTGGATCTCATGCTGTTCGGTGATCGCGGTCCGGATGGTGTCGACGATCCGGCTCAGTTCGGCGTCGCCGAGCCGATAGCCGCTCACCTCCTGCACGACGACGAGCCGTTCGGGGGCATCCGCTCCGGCCGCGACCGAGAAGACCGCACCCCGGCCGCGCATCAGCGCCGGGTGGCAGGCCTGCACGGTGAGCTCGATGTCTTCGGGATAGTGATTGGTGCCGCGAATGATGATCAGATCCTTGACGCGACCTGTCACGAACAACTCTCCGGAGCGGAGGAACCCGAGGTCCCCGGTGCGAAGGAACGGGCCCCGGCCGCTGTCCGAAAGATGCGCGCGCAGTGCCTCTTCCGTCTCTTCGGGCTTCCCCCAGTAACCCTGCGCCACGCCCGGTCCGGCGACCCAGATCTCACCGACCTCGTCGGGCCCGCACGGCCGCCGGGTCTCGGGGTTGACGATGATGACCTCCTGGCCACCCTGGGGCCGGCCGCAGCCGACCAACGTCAAGGCGCTCGGCTCTTCCGTCGCGATCTCGACGACCCGCCGCTTGCCCAGCGCCGCGCGGTCTATGTGCAGAACCACCGGGACCGGGGAGTCCGACCCACCGGACACCAGCAGCGTCGCCTCCGCCAGCCCGTAGACCGGTTCGAACGCCTCCGGCCGAAAGCCCGCCGGGGCGAACGCCTCGGCGAAGCCCTGCATGGTCGACGGACGCACCGGCTCGGCGCCGCACATGGCCGTCGCCCAGTTGGACAGATCGAGCGCGGCACGCTCCTCAGGGGTACTGAGTTCGATGCACAGGTCGTAGGCGAAGTTCGGGGCGGCGGTGATCATGGCGCGGTGCCGGGATATCGCCTCGAGCCACCGCATCGGACGCTTGATGAACGCGTTCGGCGGCATGAGGATCGAGTTACCGCCGACATAAATGGTCTCCAGGACGCCGCCGATGAGACCCATGTCGTGGTAGGGCGGCAGCCAGAACACACCGCATGCGTCCCGGTCGAATCCTGACTTCCACGACTGGCGGATGGTCTCCAGGTTGTGAACGAGGTTGCCGTGAGACAGCACAACACCTTTCGGTGCGGCCGTGGAACCCGAGGTGTACTGGATCATCGCGATTGTGCCGCCGTCGATGTCGGGCGGAACCCACTGCGCCTCGTCGCCGCCCGTGTCGGTGACGAACCAGCGCAACGGCTGCCCCTTGACCAGACCGTCCACCGTCGCCTTGATTCGCGCTTGCATCTCTGAGTTCGACAGAGCGAAGCGCGGTTTGGCGTCCGCGACGATGGAGGCGACGCGTGGGACCAGGTGCTCGCGCGCCGGCGGGTGCACCGGAACGGCGATCGCCCCCGCGTAGAGGCACCCGAACAAGCCGGCGATGAAATCCAGGCCCGGCGGGCAGAGGACCAGGACGCGCTCGCCCGCGGCGCCCTGGCGCTGCAGGTTGGCCGCGATCCGCTTTGCCCTGCTGTCCAGTTCGCGATAGGTCAGCTTGGTGACGTCGGTTTCCTCGCCGTCGCGAGAGTAGGTGAACGCAACCTTGTCTCCATAGCGTTCGGCCCGGTGCCGCAGTTGTCCGACCAGCGTCGGCGCCATGAGCGACGACACGTCATCCGGTGTTTCTGCGTGCTCGGCGTGGGGCCTGTCGGCGGTGCTCATCTCGTTCCCTCTGTCGGCCCCGGAGCGGCGACTTGTTCGCCGAACCGTGACATGTGCGTCACCCCATCGAGGAGTGAGTGGTTGTGGTTGGTATTTCCGTGTCCCGCGGTGCTTTTAGGTCGCGTCAGGATGCCTTCGGTGTAGCTCTCGAGCAGTACGCGGAATTGCTCGACGGTGTAGCCGGTGACGACCGCGTCGGTGCGTGCCCGTACCGTCGCCGAACGGGCCATCCGGAACAACGGCCCGAGCTCCCCGACGTACTCGCCGGGGGTGGCGACCTTGACCAGTTCCTTTGTCCCGTCGCCCGATTCGCGCACGACTTCCAGTTCGCCCTCGGCGACGACGTAGATGAGGTCACCCATGCTGCCCTGCTCGAACAACACCGAACCGCTTGCCAGGCGCAGCATTTCGGGCTCGGATTCGGTCGTGGGTCCATCCGGCATCAGCCTGACCACGCGGTCGGCGAACGGCAGGATCCGCGTGTCATGGGTGGCGACCACGACGATGCGCTCACCGCTGGCCAACTCCCTGAGCAGCCGCAGCACCCCTTCCGCGCGGGCATAGTCGAGGTGGGCCGTGGGTTCGTCGGCCAAGATCAGCGGGGGGTCCAACGCGATCGCGCGGGCCACCGCCACCCGTTCGCGCTCGCCGCCGCTGAGGTCAGCGGGCCGGTGCGTCATGCGGTCCTGCAGCCCGGCGCGGGCCAGCAATTCCTTGGCGCGTTTGCGCGCCGCCCGCCGTGACCAGCCCGCCGCCCAGAGTGGCACCGCAACGTTCTCCACCGCGGAAAGGCTTGCCACCAGGTTGAACGACTGGAAGACGATGCCCACGGTGCGGCGCCGGTAGGTGGTCAGCCTGCGGCGGTCCAGCGTGGTGACGTCGGTGTCGCCGACCTGGACGCGCCCGCTGGTCGGACTGAGGATGCCGCCGATGCACGACAGCAAGGTGGTCTTCCCGCATCCGCTGGGGCCCAACAGGATTACCAGTGATCCCGCCGCGACCTCCAGGTTCAGCCCGTCGATGACGCGGTTCGGCTCGCCGCCGTTGGAGTATTCGACGACGAGATCCTTGATGCGCAAGTCGCCCATGACTATCCGGCCCCGAACGCCATTACCGGGTCGATCGCGACCGCGCGCCGCAATCCCGCCAGGCTCGCCAGCAGGCCGACCCCCACCGCGGTCCCCACCAGCGACAGGAAGGCCGAGGGGGTCACCACCACGAGCATCGGAAACAGCGGGCCGAGCAGCACGGCCAGCAGCCCGCCCAGCATCGCCGCGACCACCGCTACGAGCACCGCCTGGAGCATGAGCCCGGCGAGCACCGACTGGGTGGCGACACCGAGGGCCTTGAACACCGCGAAGTCCCGGGTGCGTTCCAGCGCGGACAGGTAGATCAGCGATCCCACGATCGACGCGGCCACCGCCCACAGCAGGATCACCAGGTACGACATCGCCAGCCGGGCCATGTGCAGCGGGCGGATCATGTCATCGATCGCGGCGCCGCGATCCACGACGCGATAGCCGGCGGGCACCTGTGCGGGCACGCCGCGCAAGCCGATTGCCGAGATCACGTGCTGGGCGGAAAACATCAACCGCTGCGCCGTCGCGACGGTCACAAACGCATTGGGCTGGCCCGCGAGCGTGGTGGACTTGTTGACCAGCCCGACGATCCGCAGCACCTGCGATCCCACCTCGACGTTGTCGCCGATGGATCGCTTCAGCGTGGTCGACATGGCGACCTCGTCGGGGCTCGACGGTGCCCGCCCCGCCGCTATCGGTGGCATCTCCTGCTCGGGCAGGCCGTAGACGTTCAGGTTTTCCGGTAGGCGCCGGTCTTGCAGGATCGTGTTGCCGTAGACCACCGGGATCGCCGATTGGACGCCGGGAAGCTGGGCGACGTCTTCGGCTTCCGCCTGCGGGAACCTCGATGAACCGATGAAGGGTCCGACCGCGCCCGCCTTGATGAGGTAGTGGTCGATGCCGATCGAGTCGACCAGGCGCTCGGCCTCCACCCGGGTACCGATCATCAGCCCGGTGATGATGAGCGTCATCGCGAATACCATCCCGGTGCCGACGGCCGCGATGATGAACCGCCGCCGCCGCCATTGCACGTCGCGAATGGCGGTAATCAACATCGGCGTCCGCAGCCGCTCTTGCAAGCCATCAATAGCCCACACGGCTTGACCTCCGATCTACTTTTCCCAGCAAGCTTCGCCCGGGAGCCGGCGCACCGCGTAGAGCCGAAGGGCCTTGATCGGACGGACCTACGCCCCGCTTTTCCGGCAGGCCGGATTCGCCTTCGCCGCGCCGTTCCCGCAGGTCAGACGGTGCTTAGGCACCAATTCGGCACGGCGCGCGATCGGGGGAAATGCGGCTATAAGCGCAATGACCTAATACGGTGCGTGCAATTAGCCGCGCGCCTAATAAGGCACGGTGGGGACGCACAGATATCCACGACCTCATTGGCCGTCGGGAACCAGCCACTTCTCGAACGCGATCGGGACGAACGGCCCCCAGGACGGCAGCGGGTCGGCGGGCACCCGGGTGTACCCGGTCGCGTCGTACAGCGCCTCGGCCTCGGGTTGCCGGTTGCCGGTGATCAGGTAGAGCCTGCGGTACCCGCGCGCGGCCGTCTCCGCCTCCAGCGCCGCCAACAGCACCCGCGCGTACCCGCGGCGCCGATGGGCGCGGTCGGTCCAGATCCGCTTCAGCTCGGCGGTTTCGGCGTCATAGCGCCGGAATGCCCCGCCGGTGACGGGCACGCCGTCCAGCACGCCGATCAGCAATCCGCCGTCTGGCGGGGCCAACTCGGCCTCGGGCACGGGCAACCAGGACAGGTGAGTGCTGGGCGTGCCGCCGTAGCGCTGCGCGTACTCGTCGGCCAGCTCGGCCAGCAGTGGCCGCGCCAGCGGTTCGTCGTGGGTCGCCGACACGAACCGCAGCTGGTGGCTCGCGGCCGGCGGGCTTGATTGGTACGCCACGTGATCATCCAACGCCTCTGACCGCGACACATTCCCTTCGGGCGTCCTCCCGCCGGCGGAGCCGTGCCAGCGATGCGGGCGCCCACCAGTTCAGGCCGCCGCAGACGTGCATGAAGGCCGGAACGAGCAGCACGCGCACCAACGTTGCGTCGACCAACACGGCGAGAGTCAGACCGACGCCGAACATCCGCATGAACGAAACCTCCGCGGAAGTGAGCGCGGCGAACGAGATCGACATCAACAGCGCTGCCGCCGTGATGATCCGGCCCGTTCGCGCGACGCCCAGCGCGATGCTCTCGTCGTTGTCGACTCGCGTGCGGTTCGACGCCAGCCAGTACTCGCGGATGCGGGACAGCAGGAACACCTCATAGTCCATGGACAATCCGAACGCGATGCAGAACATCAACACCGGGATGTTGGCCACCAGCGTGCCGGTTGGGGTGGTGCCCAACGCGCCCAGATGCCCGTCCTGGAAGATCCACACCAGCGCGCCGAATCCCGCCGTCAACGAAAGCACGTTGAGCAGCACCGCTTTGACGGGCAGCACCACGCTGCCGGTGAGCAGGAAAAGCAACACCAACATGACGCAAGCGACGAAACCGAACAGCAAGGGCAATCGCGACGTAATCGCTTCGACGGAGTCGCGATTCATCTGGGCCATCCCGGCCAGCTCGACTCGGCGGCCATCGGCCAATGGGACCGCATGCAGGCGATCCAGCTGCGCGGCGGAGGCCGGCGAATACAGCGGCGCGCTGCTGGACACCGTCAAATAGGCGCTGCCGTCCGCCATTCCGGCGGGTGCCGACGGCGGCCCTGTGCGCTCACCGGCGAGAAAGGTTCCGGTCGGTGCCGACACCGCCGAGACGTCGGGCACGCGTGACAGCCCGGCGGCGTACTCGTCAAGCTCTCGCGTCGTCAGGCCGTCGGCGCGGGGGATGACGACCCGCACCCTGGTTTCCGACTCGGCACCGAAGTCATGCCGGACCCGGTCGCTCACGGCCCGCGCCGACGACGACGCCGGCAGCACCCGATCGTCGGGATAGCCCCATTTGATGCCGAGGAATGGCGCGCCCAAC
>NZ_LZKH01000114.1:0-40520 GCF_001672745.1 Mycobacterium sp. E1386 | reverse complement strand
CGACGGCCGGGAACCCAAACGGCCGCAGTTGGAGAGTCTCGGCGCGCCGAGCCGACCGGCCGACGCGAAGCGGCGGGTTTAGGGCGCGTACCGCCGGACCGTCAGGCATGCTGGACGCATGGATGTGGAGGCTTTGCTGCACGCGATCCCGCCGCTTCGCGTCGGCCGGTCGGCTCGGCGCGCCGAGACTCTCCAACTGCGGCCGTTTGGGTTCCCGGCCGTCGGCCGACGACAGGCCGCGCAGGCGCCGCCAGATCCATGGGAAGAAACTGTCCTGCGTCCAGCGCAACTGCTCATAGGTGCCTGCTGTCAAAGACCGACGCCTCGCTTCGGGGCTCGCATGGGCCCAATCATGATTGCTGCCAGGCAAATTCAGGGCCTCGGCGGCCGCGGCGGCGAACAACATGTGCCCTTTGGTGGAGGCGTGCACCCGGTCGATGGCCCAGGTGTCCAGCTCGCGCATCGACGGCGCGTTGTAGAGGTCGACGAGCCGGAACCCGTATCGGTCGGCGGCGGCCGTGATCGCCGCGTTGATGCGGGCGAGGCGCCCGGACACCAGCCGACCGAGCGGGAGGAATTGCGCGACGTTCGGGAAGGTCGTCGTCACCACCGTCGCGCCGGATCTGGCCAACGCGGCGTAGACGTGTTCGAGCTCGGCCAGGGCGGGACCGAACGATCGCCCCGGCTGGATGACGTCGTTCATCCCCGCGCACACGGTGATCAGATCGGGCTGCATCGCCAGGGCTTGCGGGACTTGCTCGGACAAGACGTCGGCAACCCGTTTGCCGCGGATCGCGAGGTTGGCGTAGTGCAGCCCCGGGTACAGCGAATCGATCATGACCGCGAGCCGGTCGGCGAATCCGAGGAGACCGACGACGTCGTCGCCGTCCCATAAGCCCTCGGTCTGACTGTCCCCGATGGCGACGTAACGGCGATATCCAGAAGGAATAGCCCCGAACACGAAGCCGAGAATAATAGCGATCGCGATCCCGGTGTGGTAAGCGTGGCCGCCACGCGGCCGACGAGGGTCGCGGTTCGTCGACTAGCGTTGGTGGGCATGGCGATGCCTTTGGAGGGCAATGCAATTCACGCGGGCCGGCGGGGGAACGTCGCGATCGGTGTTTTCGTCGCCCTCGCCTTGTTTGTGGCGGGGTTGCTGTGGGCGAAGTGGCTGCCTTACGCGGGCAAGGCCGCGATGGCCCATCGCACCCACCACTGGTCGGGATCGAGCGTTCTCACTGTGGGCGGCGTGCAACCCGGCGATCGCCCGACCTGGCACGCGGCGGCGACCTTCTTCCACGCGTACGTCGCGTCGATCTGGCCTGCGTTGGTGGCCGCGCTGCTGATCAGCGCGTCGGTGCAGGCGCTGATACCGCGGTCGTGGCTGCCGCGCGCGTTGAACCGCCAAGGGCGGTTGTCCAGCGCGCTGGCCGGCGGGGTCGCTGGCATGCCATCGATGATGTGCACGTGTTGCGCCGCCCCGGTCGCCGTCACCCTGCGGCGCAACGGCGTCACGCCCGCGGCGGCCGTCGCCTACTGGCTGGGGAACCCGTTGCTCAACCCAGCGGTGCTCGTCTTCCTGCTCTTCGTCGCCCCCTGGCAATGGACCCTGGCCAGGGTGGTCGTCGGCGTCGCGACGGTGCTTGGCGTCGGGGCCGCGGTGGGATGGCTGTCCCGACCGTCCGACCCGGATCCGACGGCGCCTGGCGCGATCCCGACTCCGGTCGACGACCGGAGCGCGGGCACGCCGCGCAGGTTCGTGCGGGCGCTGCTGTGGTTGGCGCTGTTCTTGTTGCCCGAGTACGCCGTCTTAGTGCTCCTCGTCGGGGCGTTCCGCGGTTACCTGCTCGCCTTGGGGCAACCGGCGCACCGTGGGCTGCTGCTGGGCCTACTGCTCGTCGTGGTGGTCACGATCGCAGGCACGCTCATGGTCATCCCGACGGCGGGGGAGATTCCGATCCTGCAAGGTCTGGCCCTGCTGGGCGCGTCGTCGGGGACGATCGGCGCGTTGCTGATCACCCTTCCGGCCGTGAGCGTTCCGGGCGCCGCGATGGTCGCCCGCAGCTTCGGGTGGAAGACGACCGCGACCGCTACCGGCATGGTGGTCGCTGCGGGACTTCTCGGCGCGGCCGTGCTCAGCTTGCTGTGAGTCGCAACCGGCGCGAGTACCTTCACTGTCATGCCGAAGAAGCGCGAGCGGGATGCCGAGGCGCCGGTCGCCGATTCGCTTGCGCCGCAGTATCCGATCGAGTCGGTCGACAATGCACTCAAGCTGCTGCTGCTGTTGGGTGAGCAACCCCAGATCCGGTTGAGCGAGGCCACCCGTTACCTGGGCGTGGCGTCGTCCACCGCGCACCGGTTGCTGGCGATGCTGGCCTACCGCGGGTTCGTCCGGCAGGACCCGGCGTCGAAGGCGTACCTGCCCGGCCCGGCGTTGACCGGTGTGGCGTTCGCGATCTTCGGCCGCATCGACATCCAGGGATCGGCCGCCCCGATCATGCGAAGCCTCGGCGAGCAGCTGCGCGAAACCATCCACGTCGGAATGTTGGACGGCGCCAGCGTCCGCTTCATCGCCGCCGTCGAAGGCCCGGCCGCGGTCCGGGTGGCGTCGCGGCTGGGCCGCACCATGCCGGCGCATTGCACGTCCACGGGCAAGGTCATGCTGGCGCAGCTGCCCGAACCGGAGCTGCGTCAGCTGCTGCCGCACGAGCGGTTGGAACGCATCACGTCCTCGTCGATCGGCAGCCGGACCCAGTTGGAGGCCGAGCTCGCCGCCATCCGCGAGCGCGGCTACGCCATCAACCGCGAGGAAAGTGAGGAAGGCGTCGCGTCCGTCGCGGTGCCCATACCGACCCGGGCGCCGGGCCTGCGGCTCGCGCTCAACGCCGCCGCCCCGCAGAACCGGCTGGACCCCTCCCGCTACGGCGCGGTGGCCGCGGCTCTTGGCAAGGCGGCCAAGGAGATTGGCGACCAACTCGGCTGAGCCGCCGCCTCGCCCGCGCTCCCGGCGCTCTCCGCAAGGATGTGCGCGCTGCCGTTTTTGATAGCGCCCGCGCTATCAAAAACGGCGTGACCCATATGGTCCGGAGAGCCGCGCGGCCCTGGGCACAAATGACTACCGATCTCGACAGCGCCGGCACTATCAAATCCGCCGTGTGACAGCCGTGAGGGCCCGAGTGATTTGAGTAGTCCTACGGATTTCGGCGAGCGGCGCGCTGCCGCAAGCTTTTTGGCATGACCGTTCCCAATAGCATGTCCATCAAGGCTGGTTTTCGCGATCGTGGTCAGCATAAATGGGGGCCCTGATGGCGGGCGGCAACCGTGCGACCTCGTGCCGCCAGGCGGCCTCGGCGGTGAACGAGGGCCCAAGGTCGGGCAGGTCGTCCCAGTCGGCGTCGTCGATATCGCGCAGGGTCCCGCCGGCGCCTAGCACCCGCAACGACATTCGGGCCAGCCCGTCGAGGCTGATGGCCTGCAACACCGCCTCCGGCACGGTGGCGGCCGCGCTGGTGATGCCGTGTCCGCGGCAGATCACCACCGGCCGCCCACGCATGGCCGCCACCATCTCCTTGCCCAGCGCCGGGGTGCGGATCAGCACGGCGCGCTCGTAGACGGGCACGCCGCCACGGGCGAGCCACGCGCCGGGAATGTCGAAGGCGCCGTAGATCGGCCGGATCGCGATGCCGGCCAGGTCGGCGGCGACCACGGCGGGTGGGTGCAGATGCGCGACGGCCCGGTGCCGGGGATCGGCCAACATGGTCTCGACGTGGATGGGCAATTCGTTGGGCACCTGGTATCCGTCGAGCTCGCCGTCGGCTCCGGCGCCGCCGTCGAAGGTGATGAGCCGGACGTCGCTGGGCCGGGTGAAAGCCACCCCGGTGTCGGTGTCGCTGCGGCAGCGGACGAGCAGGCGATCGTCGTCGACGCGCAGGCTCAGGTGGCCGAGGATGCCGTCGACGAGGCCGCGGGCCGCGGCCACCCGGCAGCCCTGCGCCACCAGCGCGCGTTGCTCGTCGAGCGGGGTCATCGCGGTGCGCCCAGCCCGAATCCCCCGTCGGGGCGGACGGTTTCGCCGGTGATCCCGCGGGCGCGGTCGGAGGCCAGAAACGCGAAACTCCACGCGTGGTCTTGCCCGGAGAGCGCGACGTTCAGAGGCGTGCGCGCGGCCAGCTCATGCGCCCGGTCGGGGGTGTCGTCCAGGCGGGCGCCCGCGAGCCCGAGGCTGGCGAGCCCGCGCAGGTCGGTGCCCAGCGTGCCGCCGGGCGCCACCCCGTTGACCCGGATATGCGGCGCCAGCTCGTGGGCCAGGGCGGCCACCAGGCCGCGGACGGCGAATTTCGACGACACGTAGAGCGCGCCGCCGCGTCCGGGATAGAACGACGACGCGGACTCGGTCAGGATGATCGAGGGCCCCGTGCCGGCCCGCAGTCGGGGCAGCGCCGCCTTGACGGACTGCAGGTGGCTGAGCACGTTGGTGCGAAACATCTCGTCGAAAGCGTCGGGAAGCTCGTCGGCGTCGATGTCGCCGATGCCCCGGTAGAAGTCGAAGACTCCGACGCAGTTGACCAGCGTGTCCAACCCGCCGTAACCGTCCACCGCCGCGGCGACCGCTCGTTCGTTGGCCTCGCGGGTGGTCGCGTCGCCGTCGACGACCGGAACATCGGGCAACTGACCGCGCAAGGTCTCGCATTTTGCTTGATCGCGTTCCAGCACAGCAACTTTCGCGCCCTCATCGCGAAACACGTCCACTACGGCCCGGCCGATCCCGGAACCGGCGCCGACGACCAGCGCGCGCTTGCCCTCAAGCCAGCCGGTCATCGCCCTCCTCGGCTTCGTCGGGCAGCAGCGGCGCGTGGGAATTGCCGACCATGGCCTCCAGGGTGCGACTGTTCTGCCAAGTCAGGGCCTCCAATTCCAGCGCGTCCAGGCTGATCGACCGCCCGGTTCTGGGTGCGCTGATCAGCAGCCGCGACCCGTTGCGGGTGTCCTCCCGCCGCACCTCGACTTCGGCGAATTCGTTTGCCACCACGATTGGTTCGTTCACAGGAACACTGCCAGATTCTGCATCCGCAAGACGGACTCGTCGACAAAGATGCTGCGGGATGCCAGCTTCCAGCGACCATCGCACCAGCGCAGCAAGTCCTCGCGCCCGCACGACAGCAAGGCGCTTTCGTTCGCGTCGCCCCGGCTGCGGAACAGCAGTTCGGCCGACTCGACCAACAGCTGCGCCGGGTCGTCGTGCTCGAAGGTGCGCACGTTGGTGACGAAGTGGCGCAGCCGCGACGGCGGATCCTCGGCCCAGGCGTGTTCGGTGCCCATCCGCGCGACCCGCTGGGTCAGCGAATACTTGTCCTCGTCGAAGTGGGCCATCCCCGGGGATGCGTCGAACCCGGCGCCACGCGCGGTGGTGACCCGCACGGGCATCAGGTAGCGGACATCGCCGGTCATCGTCTCGAGCCACGCCTCGTATTGCTGGGCATCCAGCAGGTATGCCTCGTCCACCAGGAACTGGTGCGCCTGCAGGTGCCGGATGTCGTTGAAAGGCAATGGTTTTCTCACGACAGGTAGTCCGCCCACATCTTCAGCAGCGCGCGCTGGTTGTGCTCGTTGTAGCCGACCTGCGCGCGGCCCGGCCCGTGAAACGCGTCGGCGGTCAGCGGCTCGACCACCGGGCTGCCGTCGGACAGCAGGCCCATCCGGCTGTTCAGCAGCAGCCGCCGGGCCATCGAACCGCCCGCGGTGGTGGTCAGCGACACCCAGTTCTCCACGTCGTCCTGCTCGAACATGCCGGTCGAGCCGAAGCACATCAGATACGCCTTGTACGAGTCCTGTTTGTACTGCGGGGGAGCGGCGGAGTCCACGGCGAACCACGAACAGACCTCGGTCTCGTTCTCGCTGATCGGTTGCCACAGCCGGATCGAGATGAACGGCAGCACCTGGTCTTCGCGGTCGTGCACCTTCGGCCAGTTGTGCACGAAGCTCAGGTTCGGAAAGCAGGTGGCGGCCGAGATCATGAAGCCGTCCTCACCGACCACCCGCTGGTGCCGCGGCGTCCACGCGTCCTTGATCCGGCCGATCATCTCGTCGGGATAACCGACGTAGCGCATCCGTTCGTCGAAGCCGCCCGGCGGAAGTTTGTAGGTGGTGCCGCCGCCCCGGTGCGCCCAGTAGGTGGCGCCGTCCTTGCGTTTCTGCGCCTTGGGCTCGCGGAACAACCCGATGTCCACGATCGACGCGTGGGTGTGCGGCGTGTGGTACATGTCGCCGGCGAAGTTCTCGGCGCCGATCTTCCAGTTGGCCTTGATGCGCCAGCGCTGCGGCCCCCGCACTTCGAGGCCGCTGGTGCTCTGTTTGGTGTAGAAGTCCAGGTAGAACTTGAAATCGCCGAGGAAGTCCTCGAGCGGTTCGGCGTTCGGGTCCATGCTGATGAACAGCAGACCGTTGTAGCTCGCGAACTTCGGTGCGGGGAGCAGGGTTTGGGCATCCTTCGCGAACCCGTCGTCGCCGCCGTATGCCTCTCGATGGAACGGCAGGCCGGTGAGCCGGCCGTCGTTGCGGTAGGTCCAGCCGTGGTACGGGCAGCGGAAGTTGGAGGCGTTGCCCAGCTCCGCGCGGCAGACCTGCATGCCGCGGTGCAGGCACATGTTGAACATTGCGCGGATCTCGCCGCCGGCATTACTGATGATGAAGGAGTCATCGAGGACCCGGCGCACCACATAGTCGCCGTCCTGCGGGATCTCGGACTCGTGCGCGACGAACATCCATGCTCGCGAGAACAGCCGCTCCTTCTCCAGCGCGAACAGTTCACTGTCGTTGTAGATGTGGGCGGGGATCATCCCGTCGCGGACGCTGGCGAACACGCCGTCGAGACGGCCGTCGCAAGCGTCGCGATGGACCGTCACAGCGACCCCTCCCACCGTCGGTTGTCTGCTCTGCAGAGAAGTACTCCGCTAAGTAGAATCCCGCATTTACCCACCGCCGGTCAATCGCCCCGCCCACCGGGCCCGGTCCGCGGTCAGGGGTTTACAAGAATGCTTAGTGGTAACTCACAGGTTTCTAACAACTAAGGGGCCGGAAGCCCGGGCTACGGTGGTCACGTCAGCTCTGCTGCGCATGTGAGCGTGCGGTAATCAACGGGTAAACGGTTCGATTTTGCGTGCGTTGCTGACTTGTGGCGACGTATGTGAGGAAGGCTGGTGCAATGGCTGCTCGGTCATTGAGTCGATTGCAGAAACTCGGATCACGGGTGGTGTCCGCCATCGGGCGGCAAGAGTGGCTGGATCGGCCGAGCTACCGGTTCGAACACGCGTTGAGCTTCGCCTTCAACGGCCTGGGCGGCGCCCGCAACACCGTCACCAACGCGCTGCACGGCGTGTGGCTCGGCCACCCGGTTCACCCGCCGCTGGCGTCGTTGACGAGCGGCGCGCTGGGTACCACCGTCGCATTGGACGCCCTGAGCCTGCTGCCGGGCCAGCCCGCCACCGAAGTCCGCGACGCGTCGAGGTTCGCGTCGCGCGCTCTGGGGGTGGGCATTCTGGCCAGCATCGGGTCGGCCGTCACCGGCGTCACCGATTGGCAGCACACCCACGAATCCGATCGCCGGGTCGGTGCCGTGCACGGACTGATGAACCTGGTGGCCACCGGGCTGTACGCCCAGTCCTGGTGGGATCGCCGCCGGGGCCGCCACGGACGCGGCATCGCGCTCACCGCGCTGGGTTACGGCATCACCGTCGCGGGCAGCTACCTCGGCGGGGCGTTGGTGTTCGAGTCCGGCATCGGCATCGACCAGTCGGGCGCGCGGCTGCGCGCCGCGGAATGGACGCCCGTGCTGCCGGCGGCCTCGCTGAACGGAAAGCCGGTGCGTGTCGAGGTCGACGGGGTGGGGCTGGTGGTATGCCAGATCAGCCCCGGGCAGGTCGCGGCCTTCGGGGAGTTGTGTCCACACTTGGCCGCCCCGATGGCCGATGGCTGGGTCGACCGGGGCCGGCTCGTATGCCCTTGGCACGGTTCGTGGTTCGCGGCCGAGTCGGGAGAAGTGCTGCGTGGCCCGGCGGCGGCCCCGCTGCCGTGTTATCAGGCGAGGCTGGTCAACGGGATGGTCGAAGTTCGGAGCGAACCCGATCCCGGGCTCGGTGCAGCCGTGGGAATCGGAGAAGGGAAAGCGCAGTGAACGCCTACGACGTGCTGAAAGAACACCACATCGTGATCAAGGGCCTCGGCCGCAAGGTCAGCGAGGCGCCGGTGAACAGCGAAGAGCGGCATGCCCTTTTCGATGACATGCTGATCGAGCTCGACATCCACTTCCGCATCGAGGACGACCTCTACTACCCGGCCCTCAAGGACGCCACCAAGCTGATCGCCGTCGCCCATGCCGAGCACCGCCAGGTGGTCGACCAGCTTTCGGTGCTGCTCAGGACCCCGCAGAGCGCGCCGGGTTACGAGGACGAATGGAACTCGTTCAAGACCGTGCTGGAGGCGCACGCCGACGAAGAGGAGCGTGACATGATCCCGGCTCCCCCCGAGGTCAAGATCACCGACGCGGAGCTAGAAGAACTGGGCAACAAGATGGCCGCGAAAATGGAGCAGTACCGCGGATCCGCCCTCTACAAGATGCGCACCAAGGGCCGGGCCGCGCTGGTGCGCTCGCTGTAACCCCGGCCGCACCGCCGATTTGCGCGGTGTGCGGGGCCATCGAGAGTAGCGTCACGGCTCATGAACCCCGAGTGTCTCGCGTCGCAGCGTGACATCACGGCCGAGATCGCCAGCATCGCAGCCGAATACCGGGGGAGCGAAGCGCAGCCCCGGCTCGACTACCCGCCCTACCGCAGCACCATCCTGCGCCACCCCAAACAACCCCTGGTGCCGGTCGACCCCGAGGAGGTCGAACGCTGGGCGCCGTGCTTCGGCCACCAGGAGGTGGACCCGCTCGACGCCGACCTGACGGCGGGCCATCCCGGCGAGCCCCTCGGCGAGCGCGTCATCGTGGCCGGGCGGGTGGTCGACGGGTCCGGCAATCCGGTGGCGGGCCAGCTGATCGAGATCTGGCAGGCCAACGCCGGTGGCCGGTACCGCCACCAGCGTGACCAGCACCCGGCCCCGCTCGACCCCAACTTCACCGGCGCAGGCCGGTGTCTGACCGGGCCGGACGGGACGTACCGCTTCCTGACCATCAAGCCCGGTCCGTATCCGTGGCGCAATCACCGCAACGCGTGGCGCCCGGCGCACATCCACTTCTCCCTCTTCGGCACCGCCTTCCCGCAGCGCCTGGTCACCCAGATGTACTTCCCCGGCGACCCGCTGTTCGACCTCGACCCGATCTTCCAATCGGTCCTCGATCCCGCCGCGCGTCGACGGCTGATCGCCCGCTACGACCACGACCTCACCGAACCGGAGTGCGCGACCGGCTATCGATGGGACGTCGTGCTGGGCGGTGGCGGCCGAACCCCGATCGAGGCTGGCGATGGCTGAAATTGCTTGCACCCCAGGGCAAACGGTGGGGCCTTTCCTGGACCTGGGGTTGCCGTATCCCGGAGACAGCGACCTGGTCAACGATGACCATCCGCACGCCGTCCGGCTGCACGGCACGGTCTACGACGGCGCAGGCGACGGAGTCCCGGACGCCCTGATCGAGGTGTGGCAACCCGATGGCGCCGGCCGCATCCCGCGCCAAGCCGGTTCGCTGCGCCGCGACACCGCGGTATTCACGGGCTGGGGCCGGTGCGCGACCGACGCCGCCGGGCATTACACCTTCACCACCGTGGCGCCCGGGTCGGCAAGCGCCGGGCGGCCGCCGTTCTTCGCCCTCGCCGTCTTCGCGCGGGGCCTGCTGGACCGGTTGTTCACCCGGGCCTACTTGCCCGACGCCGAGGTGTCCGGCGACCCATTGCTGACGAGCCTCGATGCCGAGCGACGCGCCACCTTGCTCTGCGACGCCGAAAGCGGTTGCGGGCAATACCTTTTCGACATCCACCTGCAGGGCCCGCGCGAGACCGTGTTTCTGGCGTACCGGGACGGTGCGCGATGACGAACCTGTTGTGGCCCGGCGACCACCGGGCCCGAGACCACATGACGGATCGGGCCCTGCTCGAATCGATGGTCGCGGTGGAAGCCGCCTGGCTGGACGCGCTAGTCGCCGAAGGCCTGGCCCCGCCCGAGTGCGCCGGGATGGACCTGCCAATGCTGTTGGTGCACAACGATTGTGAATCCCTGGCGGCCGCCGCCGAGGACGCCGGCAACCCGGTCTTCGGTCTCGTGGCGCTGCTGCGGCAGCGTGCGGCGCCGGCCGTCGCGCCGTGGATTCACCGCGGACTCACCAGCCAGGACGTCCTGGACACCGCCCTGATGCTCGGAGTGCGTGACGTGGTCAGCGAGCTGAGAGCGCAGCTCGCGGAGCAGATCTCGACGCTGACCGAGCTCGCCACCCGGCACCGGGCGACGCCCATGGTGGCGCGCACCCTCACCCAGCACGCGGCACCGACCACATTCGGCATGAAGGCGGCCGGCTGGCTGAACGGCATCGTCGACGCCCTCGAGGGGTTGTCCGCGGTGGTCGTTCCGATCCAGATCGGCGGGGCCGCCGGGACGCTGGCGGCCAGCACGGAGCTGGCGGCGCTGCTCACCGGCGCCGCCGACCCCGCGAAGGTCTCGACCGGCCTGGTGCAAAGCGCGGCGACGGCTTTGGGTCTGACCATCCGCTCACCCTGGCACACGACGCGAACACCGGTCACCGCGGCGGCCGACGCGTTCGTCTGCTGCACCGACTCCTGGGGCCGTATCGCCTCGGACGTCGTCACCCTGGGCCGCCCGGAGATCGGCGAACTGAGCGAGCCGGGCGGCGGGAACCGCGGGGGCTCGTCGTCGATGCCGCACAAACGAAACCCGGTGCTGTCCATCCTCATTCGCCGGGCCGCCGTTTCCGCGCCGCAGCTGGCGGCGACCCTGCACACCGCCGCGGCGCTGGCCAACGACGAGCGGCCCGACGGCGCCTGGCACGCCGAGTGGGATGCCCTGCGCACCTTGGCGCGGCGCACCGTGGTCGCCGGATCCCAAGCCGCCGAGCTGCTGGCGGGGCTGGTGGTGCACGCCGACCGGATGTCCGAAAACCTTGCTGCGGCAGACGTCCTGGGGGAGCAGAAGGCGATCGCCGACTTGGCGGGAAAGCCGGCGTCGCCAAGCTACACCGGCGCGGTGGACCGGCTGATCGGCGAGAGCCTGGACCGCGCCCACCGGGCGCTGGGTCAGCGCTGATAAATGCTGGCCAGCCAGATGTGCAGCAGCGTGTCGATCGCCCGGTCCTCGGGCATCGCCTCGTCCTCGGCGGTGAACGTCGCGGCCATCACCCGCTCGCTCAACATGTTGAGGGCCACCGACAGCTGCTCGGCCGGGACGGTTTCGGGGGCGGCGCCCCGGCCGCGCTCGGCCTTGATGGCCGCCGTGGTCAGCAAGATCCACCTCTGCATGAGCGTGGACCACAACTGCCGCACCTCGGGATTGGTCGCCTTCGCCGAGGCGCCCGCCACGGCGACCGCCGGGTGAGCGCCCGACACCTCGAAGAACGCCTCGATGCGGGCCCGCCACAGCTCCGCCGGATCGTCGGTCGATATGCCGCCGAGCGACATGAGGGCGGCATGGGCCTTGGCGTTCATCTGGTCGAGCAGCGAGAGCAGCACCGCGTTCTTCGACGGGAAATAGAAGTAGAAGGTGGGGCGCGAAATCCCCGCGCCCTTTGCTAGGTCGTCGACGGAAAAGTCGGCGAGCGGCCGTTCCTGCAGCAGGCGCTCGGCCGTGGCCAGTATCGCCTGTTCGCGGTCGTCGCCCGAGTGCGGAGCCGACCGGCGGCCCCGTGAGGCATGCAGGTACTTGGTCTGTGTCGGGAGGTCGGACACGCCCGTTACTGTTGGGCACGTCGATATACGCGAACGAAACTGTCGATTAAGCCCAGCAATAATGTCGATTAAGTTCGACATTTTCTTCGTATGCGTCAACATATTTGCTGACCGTTACGACCCACCGGCCCGGCGGTGCGGTGGGCCGACGAACGACCCCATGATTCGGGACTTCCGCCCCTACTCGGGCCCCGGCGCCAAATGATCGCATCTGGTGATGACAACGAACGACGACGGCACCAAGACGTGCCGCATCGACGTGCTGGTCGAGGAGCGCGACGAACGGACCCGGGCGAAGGCGCGGCTGTCCTGGGCGGGCAGGACGCTCGTCGGCGTCGGCCTGGCGCGACTCGACCCGGCCGATCCGCCCGTGGCCGCGATCGGCGACGAACTCGCGATCGCCCGCGCGCTGTCCGATCTGTCGAATCAGCTGTTCGCCGCGACATCCGTCGATATCCAAACCAGTACCCACGAACCCGTCACGGGTCTGCATCACTGAGCGATGACCATGAGACACCGACCCGATTTACCGGCTGCCTTCGACGTCCAGATAACGACGCACGGCCAGTTGCCCGACGCCGAGGAATACGCGCGCACCAAGATCGGCGAACTCGGCCGCCTCACCCACGAACCGGTGCTGCATGCCCACGTCAGGTTGGCCGAGCACGGCGACCCCGCGGTGGCTCGCCGGGTGATCGCGCAGGCGAACCTGGACGTCAACGGCCGGCCGGTGCGCGCACAGGTCGAAGGGACCACCGCGCGGGAAGCCATCGATCGGCTCGAGGCACGGCTGCGTCGCCAACTGGAACGCGCCGCCGAGCACTGGGAAGCCAAACGAGGCGGCGTGCCCCGTCCGCAGGAGTGGCGGCACGAAACCGAACCGAACCACCGGCCGAAGTATTTCCCGCGACCGGAAAGCGAACGCCGGATCATGCGGCACAAGTCGTACAGCTTGCCCACCTGCACGGTCGAAGAGGCCGCGCTGGAGATGGAGCAGCTCGACTACGACTTCCACCTCTTCACCGAGGAGGGCACGCGGCAGGACAGCGTGCTATACCGCGAAGGCCCCACCGAATACCGCCTGGCACAGGTCAATCCGGGATCCGCCGACGAGCTGGCGCCGTTCGAGATGCCGCTGACCATCAGTCCGCAGCCGGCCCCGCGGCTGGACGTCCAGCAGGCCATCGAGCGGATCGGGTTGCTCGGGCTGCCGTTCCTGTTCTTCGTCGACACCGCTCGGGACCGTGGCAGCGTGCTGTATCACCGCTACGACGGTCACTACGGGCTCATCGCGCCGGCGAGCGAACACCAACAGACCAACTGAAGCCGCGGCGGTCCCGGCATCCCCCCGTCCGGGACCGCCGCTCCAAACTTCTCTTGCCTTGCAGCGCAGGCGATTCGCGCCTACGCGCCGCGGCGGTGGGCCCGCTCGCCTGCGGCGTAGCGCAGCAGCGCGCCCACTCCTTCGGCGGGTGCCATCAGCTGACCGGCCCGGACCAGCGAGGCACCCACCGCGATCGCGTTGAAAGGCAACGCCTCGTCGGCCCTCGCCACCCGTGCCGCCGGTTCGCCGAGTTCGGACAGCGCGTCGGGGTCGGCCGCGATGGTGGTCAGTGCCGTACCGGTGACCACGGTGGCATCGCCGAGCTCGCCGACGATCAGCGTGTCGACGTTGCCGTCGCGAAGCGCCCGGCAGACATCGGCAAGGCCTTCGGCCGCCCGTCCGGATCCGCGGCCGATCTCCGCTTCGAATCGTTTCGCGAGGGCGGACATCTCGCTGTCACGACGGCGGGTGAACTCCTTGCCGGTCAGCTCGCTCATCTCTTCGTCGTCGCAATGGCTCTTGCGGGTCCCCGCATGCAACTCCGACACCCGTTCGGAGACCCGCTCGGGCAATTCGGCAACCAGATCCGCAAGCGAGCGCACTTCCCCGCACAAGAAGACCACCTCGGGATTCGCGTCGTCCACCAGGCGCGTGAGCTCGTCGGCGACCGCGCGGCAGTTCATCCGGATGGCTTCCTCGGTCGTGTGCTGGAAGTCACCGTAGCCGTTCCAGCCGGCGGTCGTCGGCTTGTGCACCGGATAACCGCCGCCCTCAACGCTTTCGGAGCTGACAGCGCCGCCGCGGTACAGGCTGATGTCCGCCCCGGTACGGTCGATCGCGGCGAACACGTAGGTGGGGCGCCGGATTTCCGAATCGATCAGCGGCACGAGGTAGGGATACTCCGACACCCGGATGACCGTGGCCGGCGGCGGGTTGGTCAGGTGCTCGTTGATCAGTACATGTTCGGCGGTCGCGACCACCGCGCGGCCGCGCCGTCCGACGGCGGGCCGATGATGCAACACCGCGTCCTCGAGCATGCCGACGATTTCCCCTGGAGCGCCCATCTCGTGCAGATGCTGCCGGATGCCGTTCCATTTCGCTTCGAGCTGCTCGGCGGCGTCCAGGGTGTCGTGCGAGTCGTCGAAATATACCGAGGCGAAGGGGCCCTTCGCTTTTACCAGCCACCTGAGGCGATCTGATTGCATGCCATCACTCTCCACTGTTGCCTTTGCCGATATCCGCCCACCGTATGGACGGCGGACGCGGCTCCACGAGAGTCGTTAGCCCCCAGCTGGGGGTCTTAGGTCCCGGGCGAAGGGTCGGGCTGTCAACGCTCGTAGAGGGCATCGAGGCGGTCGGCGAACTTGTCGATGACCACCTTCCGGCGCAGTTTCATGCTCGGCGTCAGATCGCCGGACTCGACGGTCAATTCGCGGTCGGCGATCGCGAACTTCTTGATCTGTTCCCAGCGATTCAGTTCGGCATTCAGGGCGTCGATGTATCCGGCGATCAGCTGGTGTGTCTTGTCGTCACGCGCTATCTCGGCAAAGGACTTGCCGGCCAGGCCATTCTTGTTGGCCCAGTCGGTGATCGCCTCGCCGTCGAGGCTGACCAGGGCGACGCAGTACGGCTTGCCCTCGCCATAGACCACCATCTCGCTCACGTACGGGCATGAGCCTTTGAACCGCGCATCGATCGCCGACGGCGCCACGTATTTGCCCTGAGAGGTCTTGAACATGTCCTTCTTGCGGTCGGTGATCCGCAGAAATCCGTCGGGGTCGACCTCCCCGATGTCGCCGGTGTGGAACCACCCACCGTCGTCGAGAGCCTCGGCGGTGGCGTCCGGCAGGTCGTGGTAGGCGGTCATCAGACCGGGCCCTTTGAGCAAGACCTCGCCGTCGTCGGCGATCTTCACATCGGTGGCGGGGAACGGCCAGCCGACCGTTCCGAGCCGATAAGCATTGGGGCGGTTGATGAATGATGCCGCCGCGGTCTCCGTCAGCCCATAGCCCTCGAGCACGATGATGCCCACGGCGTCGAACCACTGGGCGACGTCGCGGTCCAGCGCGGCGGCGGCGGAGACGAAGAACCGCAGACGTCCGCCGAACCGCTCGCGGATCTTGCTGAACACGAGCCGGTCGGCCACCTTGTAGGCCAGCGACGTCGCAAGCGAGGGCTTTGTCCCGGTCTGCCGGGCTTCCGACACCTTGACACCGACCTTCATCGCCCAGTCGAACATCCTCTTCGTCAGCCCGCCCTGTTCGGCGATCATGTCCTGGACGCGGGCGTGCGCCTTTTCGAAGATGCGCGGCGCCGCGCCCATCAGGGTGGGCCGCAGGGCCGCCAGGTTGTCGACGATCCGCTCGACGCGGCCGTCGATGGCGGTGGGAAAGCCGATCTGCAGGGGCAAGGCGAGCATCACCTTGCCGAACGCGTGCGCCAGGGGCAGCCAAAGGAAGTTCAGGTCGGTGGGGCCGAGGATGTCCAGCGAATCGATGGCCGCGGCGGTGTACGTCCAAGCGCCGTGCGTCAGCCGCACGCCCTTGGGCCGCCCGGTGGTGCCGGAGGTGTAGATGAGGCTCGCCAGGTGATCGGGGCCGACGGCTGCGACCCGCTCGTTGACGGCATCGGGCGTGTCCGCGAGCAGTTGCTTGCCCAACAGATCCAGGTCGGCGAGCGAGATCACCCAGTCGCCGTCGCCGTTGCCGTCGATGACGACGACCTTGCTCACGTCGGGCAGTTCGGCCCGGTGCTCGAGCAGCTTGTCGAGCTGGGCCTGGTTTTCGGCGACCACCACCCGGCTTCCGGAATTGGCGACGATGTAGGCGACATCGGCTGCGTTCGTCGTCGGATACACGGTGGTGGTGGCGGCCCCCGCGCACATGATCGCGAAATCAACGAGCACCCACTCGTAGCGCGTCGCCGAGGCGAGCGCGACCCGGTCCTCGTGCTCGATCCCCAGCGCGATCAGCCCCGCGGCCAGATTGCTGACGCGTTCGCCGACTTGCTCCCAAGTCACGCTCGCCCAGGTGTGGTCTTGCGGGTAGCGGAAGGCCTCCGCGTGCGGGGTGGCGGCGACCCGGTTGACGAACATCTGTGCCACCGAGGGCGCGCGGTTCTCGATCTTGCGGAAATCGGGCCTCTCCATTGAGGCCAGTGGTGCTTTCATGACGCATTGCTCCCGAAACAGATACCGATGACGTGGGCGAACCGGTATACCGTTCGATCCTGCGGAGCGCGGCGGCTACTTGGTAGTGACGAAAGTCATGTGGGGGTCGGCAAACGTCCCCGCGGCACGGGCCGTTGTGGCGGCCGTCAGTCGGCCAGGGCTATCTCGATGGAGAGGCACTCGCCCAGGGCGTGGGCCGCGGACCAGTCGCCGCCTTCGACCGCGCGCTCCAGGTCGTCGACCAGGGGGCTGTGGGCGCCAAGCTCCGCCAACCAAGCGGACACGGTCGCGGGTATCTGATGGGCGGGCACTCGGGCAACATGTCCCTCGTGGAGGCGATCCGTCAGCTGATAGATGGTGGCCGTCGACCTGCGCTGCGACCAATGCTGCCGCCACTTCGCTGTTTTCATCTTTCCTCCCCGCTAGCCTTAACGATCCATCCGACCAGTCCCGAAGGTCCGGCGGTAGAGGCCAACAGCACGACTACCGAAAGGCTTTGGTCTTGCTTCCGGCCTGCCGAAGTCCCAGTCCGACAGGGTCTTTTGTCACTACGGTCACCTACTTACTTCTCCCGCGATGGCGGTGCAGGTCGCGTACCGTACATCGGGAAGGGTGCATCGCCACGTTACTCGTTTCGGGGGCACCGGATTACGAAATTGGCGAGATGACCGATTTAGCAATGGATTCGCAATCCGCGCGTGATCCGGGCGCCAGGCTCGGGCTGACGGGTGGGCCGGCATGAGTGCTGTCGACGCCGAGGAGCTGGCGGCGCTGCCCGCGTTCGCCGACATTGCGGCAGAGGATCTTACGGCGTTGGCCGCCCTGCTCGAGCCCCTGCACGCCGCCGCAGGGGAGGTCCTGATGCGGCAGGGGGAACGAGCGGAGTCCTTCGCGATCATCGCGTCCGGTCGAGTCGTGGTGCGGCATGTCGGCCCGAAGGGCCGGGTCACGACCACCGAGCTGTCGTCCGCGACGATCGTCGGCGAGATCGCGCTGCTGCGGCACGCGACCCGAACGGCGACGGTGACCGCGCGAGAAGACGTGCGCGGCTACATCGGATACAGCGCGGCCTTCGACCGCATGCTGGCCATGCCGGTGATCGCCGACCGGATGCTGCGCACCGCGCGGCAGCGGCTGGCCGCCCACATCGCCCCCATCCCGGTGTCGTGCGGCGACGGCGCCGCGCTCTTGCTGCGCCCCGTCCTGCCCGGCGATGCCGAGCGGTTCAAGAGCAGCGGTTCCTTCTCCAAGGAGACGCTGTACCGGCGGTACCAGGGTGGCACCCCAACCGATGCGCGCCTGACCTACCTGTTCGAGGTCGACTACGTCGACCACTTCGTCTGGGTCGTCACCGACGGCGCGGCGGGGCCGGTCGTCGCGGATGCCCGCTTCGTCCGGGATCAAGACGACCCCGCCTCGGCAGAGGTTGCGCTGACCGTGGCGGACGGCTACCAGGGGCGCGGAATCGGTACGCTGCTGCTCGGCGCGCTGGCGGTCGCGGCGCGCGTCGACGGCATCAAGCGCTTCCATGGCCGCGTGCTGTCGGAGAATCCGTCCGCGCGCGCGTTGGGCGAGAAGGTGCACGCGCGTTGGGCGCGCGAGGAACCGGGCGTGGTCACCGCGACGGGCGAGATACCGCGCTTTCGCGACCTGCCCCTCGATCGCGGTGTGTACGAGCAGATTCGGCAGGTGGCCCGCCAGGTGATCCAGGCCTTCGACTAGCGGCCGCAAGTGACAAATGCCCCGCCATCTGATGGCTTTGCGCCCTTATCGGAAGGCCGGATTCGGCCGCAGCATGGGACCTGCTTGCTAGTCGAAGGAGTCGCGCCGACCGATGGCACACCAAGACTGCGCTCCTCCCGTCCTCGCGCTGGTGCGTGGCCTCGTCGAAGAGGTCCACTCGCAGGCCGCGTCGCCCTCGGTGACGCTTGACAGCTCCTTTGACAACCTGGGCATCGGCAGCCTGGAACTGGCGGAACTGTTGCTGCGTGTGCAGGACGAATTCGGGGTGGCGCTGCCGCCCCACACCCTGGCCAGCGCGGAGACCCCGCGCGACCTGGTGGCGGCGCTCAACCCGGTCCTGGGTCGTGGTCACGCCGCGGTGCGTGCGGACCGTGGCGTCGTATCCCGCCCGGCCACCGCGTCGTCCGCGCCGGCCCCCGAGTCAGCGCTGACCCTCAACGACGCCCTCAACTGGCACGTCGGTGCGACCCCGGGCCGCACCCACCTGCGGATCCTCGACGACGCGGGTGACCCCCGGAACAGCACCGACATGACCTATGCGGACCTGCACCGCGAGGCGGCCGCGGTGGCGGCCGGGCTGATCGCGCACGACGTCATACCGGGCGACGCTGTCGCCATCATGCTGCCGACCTGCCGGGCGTATTTCGTGACATTCGCCGGCGTGGTCCTCGCCGGCGCGGTGCCCGTCCCGGTCTATCCACCCGCGCGGCCGTCCCAACTGGCGGACCACCTGCGTCGCACCGCCGGCATCCTGGCCAACGCGCGCGCCACGATGCTGGTAACGGTGCCGGAGGCCGTCGCCCTGGGTCACCTGTTGCGCTCGAACGTCGAAAGCCTGCGTCATGTCGTCATTCCCGAATCGCTCACGCGCACAGGCGAACACGCGCCGTCATCGCTTCCCCGGCCGCGGACCGAAGATCTGGCGCTGGTGCAGTACACCTCCGGCAGCACCGGGCAGCCCAAAGGGGTCGCGCTGAAGCACCGCAACCTGCTCGCCAACATCCGGGCGATGGGTCAGGCCGCGGCGGCGACCGGATCGGACACCTTCGTCAGTTGGCTGCCGCTGTATCACGACATGGGTCTGATCGGTGCGTGGTTGGGCTGCTTGTACTTCGGTGTCCCGCTGGTGGTGATGAGCCCGCAGGCGTTCCTGATCCGCCCGTCGCGATGGCTGTGGGCGATCCACGCCAGCCGCGCCACCATGTCGGCCGGCCCGAACTTCGCCTACGAACTCTGCCTGTCGAAAATCCGCGACGAAGAGATCGAGGGACTCGATCTCAGTTGCTGGCGGCTCGCCTACAACGGCGCCGAACCGGTGAGCGCCACGACCATCGAACGTTTCGGTGATCGCTTCGCCCCGTACGGGTTTCGCCGGGACGCGATGACGCCGGTTTATGGGCTGGCCGAGTCGTCGGTGGGGCTGGCGTTCCCCCCGCTTAACCGCGGGCCGATCATCGACCGCATTCGCCGAGACACCTTCGTGCGGTCCGGGCAGGCCGAGCCCGCCAAGCCCGGCGAGCGGGACCTTCGATTCGTCGCCTGCGGCCGGCCCCTGCCCGGGCACGAGATCCGGATCGTCGACGCGGCCGGCAACGAATTGGGTGACCGCCGCGAGGGGCGGGTGGAGTTCCGCGGTCCGTCGGCGACCGCGGGCTACTTCCACAACCCGGCGGCGACGCGCGCACTCTTCCACGACGCGTGGCTCGACACGGGCGATCTGGGGTACACGGCCGAGGCCGACTTGTACGTCACCGGCCGGATCAAGGACATGATCATCCGGGCCGGACGCAACCTGCACCCCGCGGAACTGGAAGAGGCGGTGGGCAACATCGAGGGTGTCCGCAAGGGTTGTGTGGCGGTGTTCGCCTCGCCTGATCCTTCCGGCGGGCCCGAGCGACTCGTGGTCATGGCGGAGACCCGAGCCATCCGGGATGAGGCGCGAGCCGCGTTGCGCTCCGAAATCGCAGCCACGACAGTCGATCTGCTCGGGGTGGCGCCCGACGACGTGGTGCTGGCGCCGCCGCGCACCGTACTGAAGACGTCCAGCGGCAAGATCAGGCGGGCGGCCAGCCGGGCCCTCTACGACTCCGGCAAGATCGGCGCGCGACCACGGGCGTTGTGGTGGGAACTGGCGCGGCTTCGCCTCCGCGGCGCGGTGCCTTCGCTACGCCGCGTTCGTCGCGCGGCGGGCGACGTGGCCTTCGCCGGCTACGCGTGGGCGGTGTACACGATCCTCGGGCTGGCGGTTGCCGCCTTATTGCTGCTGCTCCCACGGGCGGCGTGGCGCTGGCGGGTGGCCCGCGCCGCGGTCCGGTTGCTGGCTCGCCTCACGGGGACGGCGATCACCGTGCAAGGCCTCGACCGCTTTCCCGCGGGCCCGTCGATCGCGGTGGCCAACCACCCCAGCTGGATCGATCCGCTGGCACTGGCGTCGGAAATGCCGCAGCGGTTTCACTTTGTCGCCGCCGAAGTCCTTGAGCATCAAGGCATCAACGGATTCGTGCTCAGGCGACTGGGCCACCAGTTCGTGGAACGTCACGAACGTGAACACGGCGTCGCGGACGCCGACCGGCTGACCGACCTGGTGCGGGCCGGCCAGTCGCTCGTCATCTTTCCGGAAGGCCGCCTGGCCCGCGCCCCGGGGTTGCGGCCGTTCCACATGGGCGCCTTCGTAGTGGCCGCCCGAACCGGGGTGCCCGTCACGCCGGTGGGGATTCGCGGGACCCGGACGATTCTGCGTCCGGAACACCATTTCCCGCGCCGCGGGGCGATCGACATCGTGGTCGGGGAGCCGATCATGCCCTCGGGCGACAACTGGACCGCAGCGGTCGAATTGCAGCACGCCGTGCGGAACGCCGTGCTCGTGCTATCGGGGGAGTCGGACGTGGAATAACCTGTGGCAGCGGTTTATTCGTCGTGTTTGCTGACGGCGTGACCGGCGCTGCGCACCACGTTGCGGAAGAATTCGATGCGGGCGGTGACCAGGTCGTCCGCCAGGTCCAGTGCGGCGTCGACGACGGTCTTGCGTCGCGACTGCTCGGGGAGCACCGGACTGATCTGGTCGACGAACTTGCGGACGGCCTCGATGGCGTGCTTGCGGCCGGATTCGACGGATTCCAGCACGTCATCGGAGAGCTCGGCCCAACGTGGCTCGGTCTTGTGCGGTGCCTCGGTCATGATCTCACTCCTAATCGACGAGTGGTTTTCGAAAGATGCTTGTGACGGCTCCGAGGTTACGACTGCCCAGACATCGGCGCGAGTGACTAAAGACCCTTCGGCCCCGGTCATATGGCCCAGACCGGCCGCCTGCGCTCGGCATGCCGGCCAAGGACTTTCGCTGCCGTGACCGGGCCGTTAGGCCCTAACCCGCCGATTTCAGCGCCTGCTAATTTGCCACCATGGCGGTACCGACCAACAACGGCGCATCCCGACGCCCGGGCGCTTTGCCGTTGAGCCCACCGGGAGGCGTCGCGCTGGGCAGTGCGGTCAAACCGTTCACCAGCACAGGTCGATACGTCGCCGACTCGTGGCGCGAATATCTCGGACAGCCCCCCGACGAGCTTCCGATCGCGCGACCCACGCTCGCCCTGGCGGCCCAGGCGTTCCGCGACGAAGTCGTCCTGTTGGGCCTGAGGGCGCGGCGCCCGATCAGCCGCCCCGAGGAGTTCGAGCGCATCACGAACGAGGTGGCCGCGGGGCTGAAGTTCTACGGGGACCGGGGATGGCTCACCAATCCGAGGCGATTTTTCGGCGCACCGCCGCCACTGTCGAATGTCACGGTGCGAAAGGTGAAAGGGGGCAGGCGTTCCTTCCACCGCATCTTCTTCGACAGCGGATACCTGCCCCGCCCGGGTGAACCCGGCGCGCGGCGGTGGATGAGCTACACCGCGAACGACCGCGAGTACGCCCTGTTGCTCCGCCATCCGCAACCACGCCCCTGGTTGGTGTGCATCCACGGAACCGAAATGGGCCGGGCCGCATTGGATCTCGCCTTGTTCCGGGCCTGGCGGTTACACGAAGACCTCGGGTTGAACGTCGTGATGCCGGTCCTCCCGATGCACGGCCCGCGCGCCCGGGACCTGCCGAAGGGTGCGGTGTTTCCGGGCGAGGACATCCTCGACGACGTGCACGCGACCGCGCAGGCGGTGTGGGACATCCGGCGGTTGCTGTCCTGGATACGCCGGGAAGAGCCGGAATCGCAGATCGGGTTGAACGGTCTGTCGCTGGGTGGCTACATCGCCGCGTTGGTCGCCAGCCTCGAAACCGGGCTCACCTGCGCGATTCTCGGCGTCCCGGTGGCAGACCTGGTCGGGCTGCTGAGTCGGCACTCCGGGCTCGGCCCCGACGACCCGCGCCGTCAGACGATCGAAGCCGCCGAGCCCATCGGGCGGATGATGTCGCCGCTGTCGCTCGCTCCGCTGGTGCCCATGCCCGGCCGCTTCATCTACGCCGGCGTCGCCGATCAGGTGGTGCATCCACGCGAGCAGGTGGTCCGCCTCTGGGAACACTGGGGGAAACCCGAGATCGTTTGGTACCGCGGCGGTCATACCGGCTTCTTCCGCGCGCGGCCGGTACAGCGATTCCTCGAGGCGGCGTTGCAGCAGTCGGGCCTTTTGGATGGTTCGGTGCCCCGGCGCGACCGCCCCGCTTAGTCGCGGGGGTCGAACATGAATCCGCTGGATCCGCTGGACGCGGCGATGATGACCGCGGAGTGGGTGTCCAACCCGATGCACGTGGGCGCCGTGCTGATCCTGTCGCCGCCTGACGACGCCGGGCCCGGTTACGTCGACGAACTGCACCGCAAGACGCTGGGCGGAAACGATTCGATCGATCCGAGGCTTCGCAGGTATCCGCATCGCGGTGTGGAGACCGGCGGCATGTGGGTCTGGCGGCAGGTGGATTCCGTTGATGTGAGCCGACATTGCCAGCGCCGCACGGTGTCCGGGGACGGGTTCTGGCGGCTGATCGGCGAGCTGGACGCGATGCGCCTCGACTGGAGCCGGCCGATGTGGATGTCGTACCTGATCGACGGCCTCGACGGGGGCCGCTTCGCGTTCTACATCAAGGTGCATCACAGCGTGACCGACGGGGTGGCCGGCTTTCAGATGATCACCGACGCGCTCAGCAGTGATCCCGACCGCCGGTCGATGCCGCCGTTTTACGCCGATTGCCGGCCCGAGCCCTCGCCGCCGGCCTCGTCCGGGTTGCTGTCTCGTCTGGTCGCGCCGCTGCGCTCGCTGACCGATGCCACCGCGTCGAGTGTGGGGCTGATCGGGCGGGTGGCCACCGGCGAGGTCGCAACGGTGCTGGATGCCCTGGTCGGGCACACCACGGTGCTGCCCCTGGGGGCGCCCTACACCCGGTTCAACGGCCGCGTGGGCCCCGAGCGCGCGGTCGCCGCGGGCAGCTGGGCGAAAAGCCGCATCCAAGCCGTGCGGCAGGCCGCCGGCGTGACCGGCAACGACGTGCTCACCGCGATGGCGGCCGGCGTGGTGCGGCGGTGGCTGAGTGATCGCGCCGAACTGCCCGACCGGTCGCTGGTGGCCGCCTGCCCCGTCACGGTGCGCGACCCCGAGCACGAGACGCCAAAAGACCAGCACGGCAACAGGTTCGGGCTGTGGATGTGCCCGTTGGGCACCAACCTGGATGACCCGCTGGCCCGGCTGGACGCGATCCATCGGTCCATGTCGGAGGGCAAGCACTGGGTGGCCAAACGGGGAGCGGCGGCGTCACTGCTGACGAACGCCGGCAGCATCGCCGCGACGGCGATCGGACCGCTGCTGCCGTTCACGCCGAAAATCCGGACCGGATACAACCTGCCGATTTCCCACGTCCGCGGCCCGGTAGCCGAAATGTATTGGAACGGAGCTCGAATCGAGGAGATGTATCCGGTGTCGACGGTGTACGACGGTCACGCACTCAACATCACGACATGCGCGTACGCCGACCGGATCGGGTTCGGCTATGCCGCGGGCCGCGACGTGGTGCCCGATATCGAGACCTTCATACCGGCGACCGAGGAGTGCCTGGCCGAACTCGAAGCGGCAGTAGGCGTTGCCGACTGAGCGTCGGCGCCACGGGTCGGTGTTGCGATCAGCCTCGCGCCCGGTGCGAGGCGCGGCCCACGTGGGCCATGATGCGTTCCAAGACGGTGTTGGACAGGTCGCCGTCATCGGCAACGCGCGACAGGCCGCGGCGCCGCAGGAACGTGTCGAGGCGTCGGTCAGGGGACCAGTCGGCATAAATTGGGCCGAGGTACCGCGATTGCAGGAATTCCGAAGCCAGGGCGTCCACGTCAGAGTCGGTCAACGACAACGTCGGGATACCGCCCATAACCGCCATGCTCCTTCGTTCAGCCGCAACCGCACCAGCCAAGTTACGTCAGACGACGCCATTATTCCGTCACGCGCTGATTGCGGATAGGGCCCAAAGTCATCACTGGAGCCGGCGCCCCCAACGGCCGTGACGGGCCCGGGCGACGCTGCCCGGGCCCCGCTTCAGCCGGCTACTTTGCGGCGACCTTTACGTGCTTCTCCTCGGGCGCGGGCTGTGAGACCGGCACGGAGACAGTGAGGATGCCTTTGTCGTAGCTGGCCTTGATGTCGTCTTCGTTGGCACCGGACGGCAGCGACACGGTGCGGACGAACGAGCCGTAGGAGAACTCCGATCGGCCGTCGAACTCCTTTTTCTCGCTGCGCTCGGCCTTGATGGTGAGCTGACCGTCGCGGACGGTGATATCGACGTCCTTGGCCGGGTCGATGCCCGGGATCTCGGCGCGCAGCTCGTAGCGGCCATCAACCATCTCGTCCTCCAACCGCATGAGCCGGGTGTCGAACATCGGGCGGATTCCGGCGAACGACGGGAACGACGAGAAGAAGTCCGCGAACTCGGGGAACAGCATGTGCGGCTTCTGTGCCGCGGGCAGCGTGCTGGTCATTGTTCTCTCCTGGGATGTCTGTTGTCTTCAAACGGACGTCTTCGATCCGACCACGCAAGCCGCCACCACGGTAGGGACGGAAGTCCTTATCTCGTTTCGGGCGACGACTTTTGGGTGTGACGGGGATACTCGAACGATGGCCGGGACAGCGCGGTCGGCGCGGTGGCCGTCGAGCATCAGGCGCCGGGACGGGCGCCTGGTCCCCTTCGACGTGGGCCGCATCGAGACGGCGATCGCTGGGGCCGCGCGCGAGGCCGGACACCGCGACCCGGACTTACCCGGCGGGCTGGCCAGGTCGGTGGCCGATGCGCTGGCGGGTCAGGCCCGCAGCGCAATTCCGCGGGTCGAGGAGATCCAAGACGTGGTCGAGGCGCAGCTGGCGGCGGCCGGCCTGGACGACGTTGCCCGCGCTTATGCCGACTACCGCCGGCACCACGCCGAATTACGCGCGACCAAAGAGCTGACCGGTGTGCGCGACGAACTCAAATTGAGCGTGGCCGCCGTGACGGTGCTGGGCGAGCGCTATCTGCTGCGCGACGACCGCGGCAGGCCGATGGAATCGACCGGCGAAATGATGGACCGCGTCGCGAACCAGGTCGCGGGGGCCGAGGAGAAGTTCCGCTCCGGGTCCTCGGCGGTGTGGGCCCAACGGTTTTCGGCGCTGCTGCGTGGGCTCGAGTTTCTACCCAACTCGCCGACGCTGATGAACGCCGGCACCGAACTGGGGCTGCTTTCCGCGTGTTTCGTTCTGCCAGTGGCTGATTCGCTGCATTCAATCTTCACCGCGCTCGCACAGAGCGCGGACATACACCAGGCCGGCGGAGGGACCGGCTACGCCTTCACCCACCTGAGACCCGCCGGTGATTCGGTGGCCCGCACCGGCGGGACGGCCAGCGGACCGCTGTCGTTTCTCCGGCTGTTCGATTACGCCGCCGCGGTGATCTCGATGGGTGGCCGCCGGCGCGGCGCATCGATGGCGGTGCTCGACGTATCGCACCCCGACATCTACGACTTCGTCACCGCCAAGTCCCGCTCGGCCAGTGAGCTCAACCAGTTCAACCTGTCGGTGGGCGTGACCGACCGATTCCTGCGCGCCGTCGCGCGCGGCGGCAGCCATCGGCTGGTCAACCCGAGGACGGGTGCGGTGGTCGCGACGGTGCCCGCAGCCGATCTGTTCACCGCGATCTGCGAGGCCGCACACCGGTGCGGCGACCCCGGACTGGTGTTCCTCGACACCATCAACCGCGCCAATCCGACGCCGGCGTTGGGCCGGATCGAGGCCACCAACCCGTGCGGGGAGGTCCCGCTGCTGCCCTACGAATCGTGCAACCTGGGTTCGATCAACCTCGCTCGGATGGTCAGCGGCGGCGGCATCGACTGGGATCGGCTCACGGCGGTGACGGAACTGGCCGTGCGCTTCCTGGACGACGTCATCGACGTCAGCCGGTTTCCCTTCCCCGAAGTCGAAGCGGCCACCAAGGCCACCCGCAAGATCGGGCTGGGCGTCATGGGCCTGGCGGAGATGCTGGCCGGGTTGGGAATTCCGTATGACAGCGAGCGCGGCGTTCGCCTGGCCGGCCGGATCGCCCGCACCGTCAACCGGGCCGCACATGCCGCCTCCGAGCGGCTGGCCGAGGAGCGCGGACCGTTTCCGGCCTTCGCGGACAGCCGCTTGGCGGGCTCGGCGCCGCGGCGTAACGCCCAGCTCACCTCGATAGCGCCGACCGGCACCATCTCGTTGATCGCCGGTACCAGCGCGGGGATCGAGCCGATGTTCGCGATCGCCTACGTCCGGGCGGTCATCGGGCGGCGCCTGCTCGAGGTCAACCCGTGTTTCGACCGGCTCGCCCGCGACCGCGGTTTCTACCATCCCGACCTGATCGCCGAAATCGCCCGGCACGGCGGCGTGCGCGAGGACCGACACGTCCCCGCCGAGGTTCGGGCGGCGTTTCCCACCGCAGCCGAGATCACCCCGGATTGGCACCTGCGGATGCAGGCCGCGGTGCAGCGGCACGTCGACGCCGCGGTGTCCAAAACCGTCAACCTGCCGGCCGAATCGACCGTCGACGACGTCCGCGCGATCTATCTGGCCGCGTGGAAGGCGAGGGTCAAGGGCATCACCGTCTACCGCTACGGCACCCGGGCCGGACAGGTGCTCACCTACGTCGGCTCCGAGGAGGCCCTGCTTGCCGCCGACGCCACGTTCAGCGGCGGCTGCCTGGGACGCCGGTGCGAATTCTGACCGCGTCCCAAGCAGGCCGATTGGCCGCTCGCTCGGGGTCATACGGCCCTAGTTGCGGCCGCGGTAGCGCCCTACTTTCGAGCCAGAGGCGGCAGTGGAACCGCCTCTCCTCAACGACTTTGGAGGTTCGAGGTGCGCGACGCGATCCCGATAGGGCGAGTCGCCGGATTCCCGGTGAACGTCCACTGGAGCGTGCTGGTCATCCTGTGGTTGTTCACCTGGAGCCTGGCCAGCACGCTGCCCGGAACGGTCAAAGGATATTCGCACGGCGCCTACTGGTTGGCCGGAGCGTGCGGCGCGCTGGTGCTGTTGGCCTCGCTGGTGGCGCACGAGCTCGCGCATGCCATCGTCGCCCGCCGCGCCGGGGTGTCCGTCGGGAGCGTGACGCTCTGGCTGTTCGGCGGTGTGACCACCCTCGGTGGCGAGGCCAAGACCCCCAAGGCCGCCTTCCGGATCGCGATCGCCGGGCCGGCCACCAGCCTCGCCCTGGCCGCCGCCTTCGGCGGGCTGGTCGCGGCGCTGCATACGGTGCGCGCCGCTCCTATCGTGATCGGGGTCGCGTCCTGGCTGGCCGTCATCAACCTGCTGCTCGGGCTTTTCAACCTGTTGCCCGGCGCACCTCTGGACGGTGGCCGCGTGCTGCGGGCCATCCTGTGGCGCAGCCACGGGGACAGCGTGCGGGCGAGCATCGGCGCGGCGCACGCCGGACGGGTGGTCGCCTTCATCCTGATCGGGCTGGGGCTGGCCGAATTCTTGTTGGGCGGCGTGATCGGCGGAGTCTGGCTGGCGTTCATCGGCTGGTTCATCTTCGCGGCCAGTCGCGAGGAGGAGACGCGGATATCGACCCAGCAGATGTTTTCCGGCGTGCGCGTCGCCGACGCGATGACCGCCGGGCCGCATACCGCGCCCGGTTGGATCACCGTCGACGATTTCGTCCAGCGCTATGTGCTCGGTGACCGGCACTCGGCATACCCAGTCGTCGACCGGAGCGGGGCGATTACCGGTCTGATCACGTTGCGCCGGTTGCGCGAGGTCGCGCCCGCCCAGCGCGCCACCGTCACCGTGGGGGAGGTCGCGCAACCGCTTCACGAGGTCCCGTCCGGTGCGCCGCAGGAGCCGCTGACGGCCCTGCTGGAGCGGATGGCGCCGGCCGGTCCCCGCAGCCGTGCTCTGGTGTTCGAGGGGGCTCAGGTGGTCGGCATCGTCACGCCCACCGATGTGGCGCGCCTCATCGAGGTCTATCGGCTCGCCCATCCCGAAGACGCGAAACCGGCGTCAGCGCAAAGCTTTTAGTGGGCCTCGTTTTTACAAGCAATGTTGTGTAAACTCTTGCCCATGACGTACGTGATCGGGAAGCCATGCATCGACGTGATGGATCGCGCCTGCGTGGACGAGTGTCCCGTCGATTGCATCTACGAGGGCGGCCGCGCGCTCTACATACATCCCGACGAATGCGTGGACTGCGGAGCATGCGAGCCGGTGTGCCCGGTCGATGCCATCTACTACGAAGACGACCTGCCCGAGGAGCTCAGACCGTACCTGGCCGACAACGAGGCGTTCTTCACCGAAACGCTGCCCGGCCGCGACGCCCCCCTGGGATCCCCGGGTGGGGCGGCCAAGCTCGGGCCGCTCGGTGTAGACACGCCTTTGGTGGCCGCTCAGCCGAGGGCCGACCAAGCGGAAGGAGCGTGAGGGTCCTGTGAAGTTGTCGCCGACGTCGATCGGGGAATCCGCCAGCCGCCGCCGCGAGGTTTTGCGGGTGTTGCGGGCGTCGCCCGATCCCATGAGCATCGCCGCGATCGCCGACGTGCTTGGCGTCCATCCGAACACGGTCCGCTTCCACCTCGACAGCCTGGTCGGTGACGGGCAGGTGGAGCACGTCGAGCTGGACCGCAAGGGGCCGGGTCGCCCGCCGCTGATGTTCCGCGCGGTCCGGCAGATGGACCGCGGTGGCACGCGGCACTACCGCCTGCTCGCCGAGATCCTGGCCGTGGCGTTCGCCGGAGAGCGCGATGCCGGCGCCAAGGCCCAGGCCGCGGGCCGGGCCTGGGGGCGAAAGCTGGACGCCAGCCTGGAAGCGGTGCCACCGGAACCCGCCAGCGCCGACGACGCCATCGACCACTTGGTCAACATGCTCGACGAGCTCGGCTTCGCGCCCGAACGGCGGGCGGCCGACGGGGAGCAACAGGTCGGCCTGCGGCACTGCCCGTTCCTGGAGCTGGCCGAAAACCGGACCGCCGTCGTGTGCCCGGTGCATCTGGGTCTCATGCAAGGCGCCATGGAGGCCTGGGGAGCGCCGGTTTCGGTCGATCGGCTCGAAGCGTTCGTCGAACCGGATCTGTGCGTGGCGCACCTGGCGCCGCGGACCGCGGCCAAATGAGCGCCGGGCCGGCGGTCGCCGTTGCGCTCACCTTCGTGTGGCTCGGCATGGTGTTGGCGATCTCGTTCCTGGAAGCCCCGCTGAAATTCCGCGCGCCCAACGTGACGTTGCAGATCGGGCTCGGCATCGGGCGGCTGGTGTTCCGGGCCCTCAACACCGTCGAGGTCTGCTTCGCCCTGGTCCTCGTGGCGATCGTGGCCGGGGGCTTGACGACGACGGGCACCACCGCCGCGGTTTTCGTCGCGGCGGGCGCGCTGGCCGTGCAGTTGATCGCGGTGCGCCCCCGACTGACCCGCCGCTCGGACAGCGTGCTCGCCGGGTCGGACGGGCCGCGCTCCCGCGCCCACTACGTCTACGTCGGCTTCGAGGTGGTCAAGGTAATCGCGTTGGTCGTGGCGGGGATACTGCTACTGACGGCCTGATGGTGTCCGCTCAACCGCAAAGGACTCAGCTATGGAATCAATCTCGTTGACGAGCCTCGCGTCCGAAAAGCTGGCCGAGGCCAAGGAATCGCACAGCGGGCGGGCCGCCCACACCATCCACGGTGGCCACAGCCACGAGCTTCGGCAGACCGTGCTGGCTTTGCTTGGCGGCCATGAGCTTTCCGAACACGACGGCCCCGCCGAGGCAACGCTGCAGGTGCTGCAGGGCCACGTGCGGATGACCACCGGCGACGACGCCTGGGAGGGCAAAACCGGCGACTATGTCGCGATCCCGACCGAACGGCACGCCCTGCACGCGGTCGAGGATTCGGTGGTCATGCTGACCGTGCTCAAGACCCTTCCGTCGGTTCACTAGCCGGATGCTTTCCACGCCCTGGTCAAGGGAATTCGGGTTGCGGGTACCGATCGTCAACGCGCCCATGGGCGGCGTCGCCGGGGGCCGGCTGGCCGCGGCGGTGACCGCGGCCGGTGGCCTGGGCATGGTCGGCATGGGCAGCGTCGCCACGAGGGAACTGCTGCAAAGCCAGCTGCAGCACGTGCAGGGAACGTTCGGCATCGGCCTGGTCGATTGGGTGATGCGCACCGAGGCGGGGCTGCTCGAGGATGCGCTGGCGGCTCGGCCGGCCCTGCTGTCAGTCAGTTTCGGGACCGACTGGTCCTGGGTCGCAAAGGCGCACGACGCCGGGATCCCCACCGCCACACAGGTTTACGACGGCGCCGGGGCGCGCCAGGCGGCCGATGCCGGCGTCGACATCCTGGTCGCCCGGGGGTCCGAGGGTGGCGGTCACGGCGAGACGAAGCTCGCGACGCTGCCGTTGCTCGACACCGTGCTGGACGCCGTCTCGGTGCCGGTCCTCGCGGGCGGCGGTGTCGCTTCGGCGCGCAGCCTGGCCGCCGTGCTGGCCGCCGGTGCGAGCGGGGCGTGGGTGGGAACCCGCCTGGCCGCGTGTCCGGAGGCGCTCTCCGGCGAAGGCAGCCGCCGCGCGCTGATCGCGGCCCGGGCCACCGACACCGCCGTCACCCGGGCCTTCGACGTCGCCCAGGCCCGGCCGTGGCCCGCGCGGTTCCCGTCCCGGGTGCTGACCAACGACTTCGTCGAGCGTTGGACGGGTAAAGAGGACACGCTCAACCCGCAGGCCTGCGACGACCTCGCGGCCTCCATCGCCGCCGACGACCGCCGGGTGGCCCCCGTGGACGCCGGTCAGGGCGTCGGGATGATCCGCGACGACGCGTCGGTGGCAGAGGTGATCGACGAAATGTGTTCGGGCGCAGAGCGTCTGCTGAGCGTCTGGGGCTCCTAGCGTCCGCCTAGCCGCCGGGGGTGAGCACGACGCAACAGCGGTCGGGCCCCGGGCACAGCTGGGCGTCGGGACCGTGCGGCGCCAGGGCATCGGCGACGCCGGTGATCAGGGCGTGGCTCATGTTGCAGGCCAGCTCGGTCTGCTCCTGCGCGAGCGCGTGGAACGGGCAGTTGGCGAGTTCGATCCTGCGGCCGACGGCGCGGGGTTCGTAGCCGTACCTGCTCAAGACCTTGACGGCGAGCTTGAGTCCGGCGGCGGCGCTGGCGGGCCGGCGCGGCGTGGCGGCGATGGTCTGCCCGTAGTCGTGGGCGACGCCGTTGAGGACCTCGGCAACGGGCGCGCCGGTGGAGGACGACTCGGCGATGGCTTTTGCCATCAAGCGTCCCGCCAGTTCGTATTCGCGCTGGGGGAGGCTGACGGCGATGTCGCGGCTCGCCCGGCGGTACAGCTTGGACGTCCGCCCCGCGCCCGGCCCGGATCGGCCCGTGACGCGCGCGTAGTCGCTTTCCAGCAGGCCGTCGGCGGTCAACCGATCCAGGTGAAACTTGGCCTGGTGGTGCGCAATCCCGACGGCGTCGGCCGCCTGGTCGCGGCTCACCGGCGCCGACTGGGCGCACACGAACCGGTAGAGCTCACGTCGCACCGGGTCGGCGAGCGCCCCGATGCCCGCGGCGTCGCGCTTCAGGGAGTCGTCGTCCACGTCGGCAGCCATTTCTAACGGATAAAACTCTTGACGCTACAGTCTACAGCTTCTAACGTTCAAATTATTGTCTGTTAGAGGAGGATTCCATGAGCACCACCAACGCCACCCCGGCGCTCTCCGCTCAGTTGAAGGACCCGGCGCTGTCGGCGTACTACGCCCTGCGCACGGTTTTCACCATCGCGCCCATCGTCTTCGGGCTGGACAAGTTCTTCAACGTGCTGACCCACCCGCATCACTGGAGCATGTACCTGGCCGGCTGGATCAACGACCTGGTGCCCGGGACCGCCGATCAGTGCATGTATCTGGTGGGGGTCATCGAGATCGTGGCCGGCGTGCTGGTCGCCGTCGTGCCGCGGTTCGGCGCATGGGTGGTCGCCGCGTGGCTGGCCGGGATCATCATCGACCTCGTCACCGGGCCGGGCTTCTACGACGTGGCGCTGCGCGACTTCGGTTTGCTGGTCGGCGCCATCGCGCTCGCCCGGCTGGCGCAGGGCGTGCACACCGGCAGCATCGGGCGCCGATAGCCTGCCAGGCTCAGACCCCGCGCAGATAGCGCTTGGCGATGACGCGCTGGGCCACCGCCACCACTGGCCTGGCGGCCTTGCTCCACCAGGTCGCGGGCCGCGAGAACGCCGTCACCTCCGCGAACACCGCGGAGGTGGCGGGGTCACGCCGGACGACGAAGCGCTCCTCGCCGGACTCCGGATGTCCCGGCAATGTCCCGTAGGCGAATCCGCGGATGTCGGGCTCGTCGACGACATACACAACCCGGCATGGCGCGGGCAGAAAACCCATGCGCACCACCACAACTGTGCCGACCTCGGCGACGTCGGAGCTGGCGCGCACCCGCAACCCCGCCCCGTGCTGCATGCCCCAGCGCATGACGGCGTCGGCGGCCCGCTCGAAGCGCTGCTGGCCCGTGCCGATCTGAGTCTCCGTGTGCAGGTGGCCGTATCCCGCGGGCAAGTTGCCGGATGCGGTCGCCCCCACCTCGGGATAGGTCAGCGGGAGTTCCTCGAGCGCTGCTAAGTCCACCCGCCCAGCTTGCCACGCCGAGGTGCGCGGCGACATTTCCGGCGTACGGTCGTAAAAGTGACCGCACAAAACTCGAAAACTGTTGCACAAGCGTCCGGAACCTTCACCCTCGGCGGCGACTTGACCATCAACCGGCTCGGGTTCGGCGCCATGCGCCTGACCGGCAAGGGTGTCTGGGGCCCGCCCGCCGATCGCGACGAATGCGTCCGGGTTTTGCGCCGCGCCGTCGAACTGGGCGTGAACTTCATCGACACCGCGGACTCCTACGGCCCCTACATATCCGAGGACATCATTCGCGAGGCGCTGCACCCCTACGACGGATTGGTCATCGCGACCAAGGCGGGGCTGCTGCGCACCGGGCCGGACGTCTGGATCCCGCTGGGCAACCCGAGCTATCTGCGCCAGGAATGCGAGATGAGCCTGCGCCGCCTGGGCGTCGACACCATCGACCTGTTCCAGCTGCACCGCATCGACCGCGACTTCCCGCTGGCCGACCAGGTGGGCGAGCTGCTGACCCTGAAGAACGAGGGCAAGATCCGCCACATCGGTCTGTCCGAGATCAACGTCGACCAACTCTCGGAGGCCCAGCGGACCACCGAGATCGTGTCGGTGCAGAACATGTACAACCTGTCCGCCCGGGGCGCCGAACCGCTGCTGGACGCCGCCACCCGACAGGGCATCGGTTTCATCCCGTGGTTCCCACTGGCCGCCGGGCCGCTGGCCGCCCCCGACGGCCCGCTGCAGCGCATCGCCGGTGAGCACCACGCGACTCCGTCGCAACTGGCGCTGGCGTGGTTGCTGAAACGGTCGCCGGTGATGCTGCCGATTCCGGGCACCTCGAAGGTGGCTCACCTGGAGGAGAACGTCGCCGCCGCCGAGATCACGCTGTCCGACGACGAGTTCGACACCCTCTCAGCGGCCGGGGCTCAACAGACGGTCTGACCGCGCCGCCCCTTCGGCCGCGCAATACGGTGTGCTGGTGGCGGAACATCAGCAGCACCCCGGCGGCGGGTTCAACCCACCGGAGCCGACGACCAAGGGCGGGCCCGACTACGGCAGGTTCATCGATGCCGTGCGCACCCTGCAGGACCACGCCCGCGCCGTCGACGCCCCCGACGCGGTGATCACCGAGGCCGCCAACCTGCTGGACAAGGTGTCGGCGCTGCTGAGCCCGTTCGACGCCGACGAGTGGGAGTCCCCGTCGGGGCGTCGCATGGACCTGCCGATGCGCGGCAACATCCTGTCGGTGCCCATGAAGGCCCGCAAGACCGACGACGGCCGCATCCAGGGTTCGGCCCGGTTCGCCCGGTTTCACCTGGGCCGCAACGGTGCCGTGCACGGCGGCTGCCTGGGAATGCTGTTCGACAGCGTGCTGGGGCTGACGTCCTCGGTGCTCACCGGGGGCCCCTACCAGCGCACGGCCTACCTGAAGATCGACTACCGCCGCATCGTGCCGATCGAGAAGGAATTGCGGTTCGACGCCGGCATCGACCGGGTGGACGGGCGCAAGATCTTCGTGTCCGGCCGGTTGACCGACGGTGACACGCTGCTGACCGAAGCCGACGCCCTGTTCGTGCGGCTCAAGCCGGGTCAGCCCTAACGGCCCAGCAAGCGCCACAGGTCGGCGGCGTCGGCGTCAATCGCCTCGAAGATGTCGGCAGTCCGCTCTTGGCCCCACACGGCAGGTCCACTCGCCAACAGCTTTTCGCGGCTGACGGCGTCGGGACTGGTTTTCACATTGCCGGCGCCGCCGCGGGGAACACCGCATTCGGCCGCCAACTCCTGTCCGTCGCGCAACCTCACCCGTACCCGGGCCGGGAAGGTCATGGTGAATGCGTCCAGCGCTGCCGGCGCCCACAACTGTCCTGTCGCCGCTCGTCCGGCCGCCCCGATTCCACCATCGCGCAGCGCGCGGAGTAGGGCGACCGAGTCGCCGAGGGCGAAGCGAACGCCCTTGTGTTCCTTGCGAGTTCGCCGGACGGCGGCGAGCAGCCGGCGGGCTGGCGTGCCGACTGTCATAGCGCGAACCGGAAGAAGCGGCGCCATCGCCTCGGCCGTACGCAAGGTGAGCGACCAGTCGTGCCGCAACGACACCCGTGCGGCGACGTCGGCGAGCTCGCGGTGGTGGCCGGCCAGCCATTCCTCGTTGACCTCGTCCGGTGTGAGCCGGCCGGCGACAAGAGTGGCGGCAACGGTCCACGGGATCGAGAAGTTGATGGTCACCGGGGTGGGCGTGCGGCCGGCCGTGTACCCGTGCGACAGGGCGTCCATCCCGCACGTCAGCACGCCCGCATCGACGACCACCGACGCGACGTCCGCGGCCGGCGGCGGCCCGAGTTCGTGCAGCGCGTCGACGGTCGTGTCGACATACGCGCAGCCCGGATACCGCTTGACGCTCAGAGTCCGTGTCGCCCAACCGGAGCCAAGCCCGCCCAGAAGTGCGGGCAGCGGCGCGTAGGAGAACGCATCGAAGAAGCCTTGTGGGTGGTCGAGGGCATCCAGTGGGCCGGTGACGCCGTTGGCGGCCAGGCGGGCGGCCCGGACGCCGGCCAGTGTCGGTTCCGCGGCCGTCAGCAGCTTCGAATCGGGGGCCATGAACCCCGGGACGGTGGCGCGCGGAGCCTGGTAGAGAGCAAGGGCCAGGGCATGTGCCAGCCGGCGCGCATCGAGTCCAAGCAGACGTCCGGCGCTGACGGCGGCTCCGGCGGCATGCACGAACGACCACAGCTGACCGTTGAGCGGCCCCAGCAGGCAGGCGCCGCCCAAGCGGGCCTCGAGCTCGTTGGCCGCGACCTGGGCGGCCAATTGCTCGGCCGCCGGGGCGCCGGTCTCGGCCGCGAGGAGGACCGGTACCCATACGGCGGAGTGGCCGGCGTGCGCGAAGCACATGTAGTCGTCGAAGTCGAGCGCGATCGACAACGCGGCCGCGGCGTAGAGGGCGTCGTCGACGGCGACGGATCGGTGTAATCCCGGCACCGCCGCGGGGCCGTCGCCGGCCCAGCTCGCGACGCCGGCGAGCACGCGCCGTGACGCGGCGTCGCGGGCCGACGCGGCCGTGGCCGCGAACACGGATCGGCGCTGGGTGCGGCACAGGTCGACCACGGTGTCGGGGACGTCCTCGAGACGCAGGTCAGCGGCCCACCCGGCCAACCGTTCGATGGTGGTGACCACGCTGGCACGGTAGGCGCAGTTCGATCGAGGGGTCAATCAGTGGTGGCCCGGCGGTGTGGGGTGGTGGTCGGCCACACGGATAGCATGGTCGCGATCGTTCCGAGATGTCCAAAGCCTGGAGAATTGACCCGATGAGTGCCGCCGCACAGCTCACGCCGCAAGCCCCGATCCGGGTTCCTGCCGGCACTACCGCGGCCGCCGCGGTGCGGGAGGCGGGGCTGCCGGGCCGGGGTTCCCCGGACGCGATCGTGGTGGTGCGCGACGCCGACGGCAGGTTGCGCGACCTGAGCTGGGTGCCCGAGGCCGACGTCGAGGTCGTCCCGGTGGCGGCCAACACCGACGAGGGGCGCAGTGTCATCCGGCATTCGGCCGCGCACGTGCTGGCCCAGGCCGTCCAGGGCATGTTCCCGCACGCCAAGTTGGGCATCGGGCCGCCCATCACCGATGGCTTCTACTACGACTTCGACGTGGCGGAGCCGTTCACGCCCGAGGATCTGGCGGCGCTGGAAAAGCGGATGCGCCAGATCGTCAAAGAGGGGCAGCTGTTCGAGCGGCGCGTTTATGAGTCCAAGGACCAGGCGCGCTCGGAGTTGGCCAACGAGCCGTACAAGCTGGAACTCGTCGATGACAAGTCCGGCGACCCCGACATCATGGAGGTGGGTGGCGACGAGCTCACCGCCTACGACAACCTCAATCCCCGCAGCCGGGAAAGGGTTTGGGGCGACCTGTGCCGCGGGCCGCACATCCCGACCACCAAGCACATCCCGGCGTTCAAGCTGACCCGAAGTTCCGCCGCCTACTGGCGGGGCGACCAGAAAAACGCCAGCCTGCAACGCATTTACGGCACCGCGTGGGAATCCCAGGAGGCGCTGGACCGCCACCTCGAGCTGCTCGAGGAAGCGCAGCGCCGCGACCACCGCAAGCTGGGCACCGAGCTGGACCTGTTCAGCTTCCCCGACGAAATCGGTTCCGGGCTGGCGGTTTTCCACCCCAAGGGCGGCGTCGTGCGCAGGGAGCTGGAGGAGTACTCGCGGCGCAAGCACATCGAGGCCGGGTACGAATTCGTCAACACTCCGCACATCACCAAGGCGCAGCTGTACGTCACGTCGGGTCACCTGGAGTGGTACGCCGACGGAATGTACCCGCCGATGCATCTCGACGCCGAGTTCAACGAGGACGGCACGGTGCGCAAGCCCGGCCAGGACTACTACCTCAAGCCGATGAACTGCCCGATGCACCACCTGATCTACCGGTCGCGCGGACGGTCGTATCGCGAACTTCCGTTGCGGCTCTTCGAGTTCGGCAGCGTGTACCGCTACGAGAAATCCGGCGTGGTGCACGGCCTGACCCGGGTGCGCGGCATGACGCAGGACGACGCGCACATCTACTGCACGCGCGAGCAGATGCGCGACGAGCTGGCGTCGGTGCTGCATTTCGTGCTCGACCTGCTGGCCGACTACGGACTCGACGACTTCTACCTGGAGCTGTCCACCAAGGACCCGGAGAAGTACTCCGGTTCCGACGAGCTATGGGACGAGGCCACCGAGGTCCTGCGCGACGTCGGCGTGGCCTCCGGGCTGGAGCTGATCCCCGACCCCGGCGGCGCGGCGTTTTACGGCCCGAAGATCTCGGTGCAGGTCAAGGACGCGCTGGGCCGGAGCTGGCAGATGTCGACCATCCAGCTCGACTTCAACATGCCGGAACGCTTCGAGCTGGAATACACCGCCGCCGACGGCTCGCGTCAGCGGCCGGTGCTGATCCACCGCGCGTTGTTCGGGTCCATCGAGCGGTTCTTCGGCATCCTCACCGAGCACTACGCCGGCGCGTTCCCGGCGTGGCTGGCGCCCGTCCAGGTGGTCGGCATCCCGGTCGCCGACGAACACGTGCCCTACCTGGAAAGCGTTGCCGCGCAGCTCAAATCGCAGGGTGTGCGGGTGGAGGTGGACGCCAGCGACGACCGGATGGCCAAGAAGATCGTCCACCACACCAACCAGCGCGTCCCGTTCATGCTGCTGGCCGGCGACCGCGACGTCGAGGCCGATGCCGTCAGCTTCCGCTTCGGTGACCGCACGCAGATCAACGGCGCGCCACGGGACAGCGCCGTCGACGCCATCGTGGCTTGGGTCGCCGATCGCCAAAATGCCGCTCCCACAGCCGAACTCGTAAAGGTGACCGGCGGTGAGTAGACAATGACCGAAGAGGAACGCGCCGACGACACCATCCTGGACACGGGCGTCGGCCAAAGTGACCACCTGCAGCGCCTGTGGACGCCGTACCGGATGAACTATCTGGCCGAGGCGCCGATGAAGCGCGACCCCAACTCCTCGGGCAAGACCGAGCAGCCGTTCACCGACATCCCGCGACTGTCCGACGAGGAAGGCCTGGTGGTCGCCCGCGGCGAGCTCGTCTACGCCGTCCTCAACCTGTACCCGTACAACCCCGGGCACCTGATGGTGGTGCCGTACCGGCGGGTGTCCGAGCTCGAGGACCTCACCGAGGACGAGAGCGCGGAGTTGATGGCCTTCATCCAGAAGGCAATTCGCGTCATCAAGAACGTGTCGCGGCCGCACGGATTCAACGTCGGGCTCAACCTCGGGACGTCGGCGGGCGGGTCACTGGCCGAACACCTGCACGTGCACGTCGTGCCGCGCTGGGGCGGCGACGCGAACTTCATCACCATCATCGGGGGGTCGAAGGTGATCCCGCAGTTGCTGCGCGAAACCCGGCGGCTGCTGGCCACCGAGTGGGCACGACAGCCATGAGCCGCGGCGGCGACGATGCAGAGCGGAGCGATGCTGAGGAGCGGCGCCAATGAGTAAGGTGCCGTTCCTGTCGCGGGCGGCGTTCGCGCGGCTCACCACTCCGACCGCCCGGGCGTGCCTGCGGCTGGGTCTGACCCCCGACGCGGTCACCATCCTGGGCACCATCGTCGCCGTGGCGGGGGCGCTGATCCTTTTCCCGATGGGCAAGCTCTTCATCGGCACGCTGGTGGTGTGGTTCTTCGTGCTGTTCGACATGCTCGACGGGGCGATGGCCCGGGAGCGCGGGGGTGGCACCCGTTTCGGCGCCGTGCTGGACGCCACGTGCGACCGGATCAGCGACGGCGCGGTGTTCTGCGGGCTGCTGTGGTGGATCGCGTTCGGCCTGCACGACAAGCTGCTGACGGTGGCGACGCTGATCTGCCTCGTCACGTCACAGGTCATCTCCTACATCAAGGCGCGCGCCGAAGCCAGCGGACTGCGCGGCGACGGCGGCATCATCGAACGCCCGGAAAGGTTGATCATCGTGCTGGTAGGTGCCGGCGTGTCCGACTTCCCCTTCGTCGCCTGGCCGCCCGCCCTGGCGGTGGCGATGTGGCTGCTGGCGGTGGCCAGCGTGGTCACCTGCGTGCAGCGGTTGCGCACCGTGTGGACCTCGCCCGGCGCGACGGAGCGCATGCCGTGATCCCGGGCCTGAGTTTGATCGGCACTCCCCGCCGCCTGGCATCCGGCACCGCGAGCGACTGGGGGTATGCGGCCGGCTGGATGGCCGTGCGGGCGATGCCGGAATTCGCCGCGCGCACCGCGTTCGGGGCGGGGGCGCGCTACGCGGCCCGCGGCGGCGGCCCGGACCAATTGCGCAAGAACCTGGCCCGCGTCATCGGCGTGCCGCCCGCCGAGGTGCCCGATGCGCTGATGCGGGCCTCGCTGGCCTCCTACGCCCGCTACTGGCGTGAGGCGTTCCGCCTGCCGGGCATGGATCTTCGCGCGGTCGCCCGCCAGCTCGACGAGACATTCAAGGGTGCGGACAACCTGGACGCGGCGCTGGCGAAGGGCCGCGGGGCGGTCTGCGCGTTGCCGCACAGCGGCAACTGGGACATGGCCGGGGTGTGGCTGGCGCAGACGCGGGGCACCTTCACCACCGTCGCCGAGCGGCTCAAGCCCGAATCGCTGTATCGGCGTTTCATCGACTACCGGGAAAGCCTCGGCTTCGAGGTGCTGCCGCTGTCCGGCGGCGACCGGCCGCCCTTCGAGGTGCTCTGTGACCGGCTGCGGGACAACCGGGTGGTCTGCCTGATGGCCGAACGTGACCTCACCCGCTCCGGCGTGGAGGTCGAGTTCTTCGGTGAACCCACCCGGATGCCCGCCGGGCCGGCGAAGCTGGCGATCGAGACCGGGGCGGCGCTGCTGCCCTCGCACTGCTGGTTC
>NZ_LZKH01000113.1:0-867 GCF_001672745.1 Mycobacterium sp. E1386 | reverse complement strand
CACCGCGACCACGAACACGACGCCGGCGACGATGACCACCCACGCGACCACTTGACCCAGCCGACTGTGCGCGCCGAATCGATGCCCGTCCCCGGGGTGGCCGGTCACGGTGGTCGGTTCGCCGCTGGATTCAGGATTTTGCGTCATGCCCCAAACGATGGCACGGGTATACCCACCGGGGGTAGGGACCATTGGCCCTAGAAAAGGGCGTGGCCCATCTGGTCGGCTTACCTGATGGCCGGATTCACTCGGCGGGCCGCGCTCGCCGCGCTCGGCGCGGGCAGCGTCCTGGGTCTGGCTCATACAACGGATTTCGGTGCCCTGATCGAGGTGGGCGTACATGCTCGAAACATGCTCTTGCAGTTGAGCGGTCAGGTCCGGTGATGCCGATTCGGTGGTGGTGCGCACGCCGCCGGGGATGTCCTCGACGATCCGGTCGATTTCGCTGTGCCGCATGAACATCTCCATGTAGCGGCTCATGTCCATGTGACCGGCGCCCATGAAACCGCCCCCGTCCGTGAGGCGGATAGCGGTCGAGGGAGGACCAAAGACGCGCGCACGCAGATGCGCCAGACCCAGGACGCTGCCCGCGCCGAGCGCGGCGAGCGCGGCCCGCCGAGTGAATCCGGCCATCAGGTAAGCCGACCAGATGGGCCACGCCCTTTTCTAGGGCCAATGGTCCCTACCCCCGGTGGGTATACCCGTGCCATCGTTTGGGGCATGACGCAAAATCCTGAATCCAGCGGCGAACCGACCACCGTGACCGGCCACCCCGGGGACGGGCATCGATTCGGCGCGCACAGTCGGCTGGGTCAAGTGGTCGCGTGGGTGGTCATCGTCGCCGGCGTCGTGTTCGTGGTCGCGGTG
>NZ_LZKH01000112.1:0-616 GCF_001672745.1 Mycobacterium sp. E1386 | reverse complement strand
ACGACCGCGCGACATGCCGGGAAGATCTTTGTGTAGTTCACCACGCCCACCACCTTGACGTGGTCGAGCTGCGGCACGTCGCTGAAATCACTCCACCCGGAGCAGACCAGCGCCCGCTCACCCAGCTCCGCGCACGCCGCGCCGATCAGGGCGACCGTGTCGGCTGGCGATTCGGCAACCGGCATGCTGCCGAAGCCGAAGCAAATCGGCGGTGTCCCCTTCGCGATCCACGACAACACCTCGTCGTCGGTATCGGTGGGCAACTCCATCGTCAGCGATCCGACGAAAGGACGCTGGCCGCCCCACTTCGCCCATTCGGCCGCCAGCCCAGGGAAGCACACCTCGTCGTATGCCTGGATTTCCAGCGACCCGCGTTCGGCGATCCGTCGCGGCGAGGCAACCGTGGCCGTCGGCAGGCCGAGTTCACGGCGCTGCCGATCCTCGGCCCTCTTGTTCATCCGCCAGCACACCCAGTCGTACACCGCCATTCCGGTACGCACCATCGGCCCCGGCAGCATCGGAATCAGCTGCCCGTTCGGCCGCATCGGAAAGTGATGCAGTGTCGCCAGCGGAATGCCGTAATACTCCGCGACGTTGGCGGCGGCCTGTTCGAAAT
>NZ_LZKH01000111.1:0-20663 GCF_001672745.1 Mycobacterium sp. E1386 | reverse complement strand
ATGTCCACCACGCCCTTCATCAGCACCGCGAACACCGCCAGCAACGAACCGGCGACCGCGGCCAGCAACAGCGCGGCCACCGGACGGTCCGACCAGATCCGGGCGCCCAGCAACCCCAGGAGCAGCGGCGGACCCATCGCGATGGCGACGATCAGCCACACGTGCGGCGCCGCGCTGTTGCTGGCCGCGGTCGCCGGTTCGTTGCTGGCGGTGTTCGCGGTGCTGATGAAGGGCGTGGTGGACATCCTCGAACACAACCCCGACCAATTGTGGACCCGACCCGAGGTGTACGGCTGGGTGTTCTGCGGGGCGGCCGGGATGATCTTCCATCAATCGGCTTACCGCGCAGGGGCTTTGACCGCGTCGTTGCCGACGATCATCGCGGCGAAACCCGTTGTCGGCGCGGTCCTTGGGATCACCGTGCTCGGCGAGACGTTGGACGCCCAGGGCTTCGATTGGGTCGTGCTGGCGGTGGCGGCGGTGTTGGTGATCGTCGCGACGGTGGGGCTGGCTCGCGGCGAGGCCGCGACCGTGTCGGCCGGCGCCGGCCGCGACGTCAGGACCCTAGACGAGCCGAAACCGCCGTCGCCGCAACGCTTGGGTGGGTGAACCCTCCAGTCTGATTGCGCGATACTCGACTGCCCTCATCACGAAGTGCGACACTGGGTTATGGCTTAAATCGGTCATCGGGTCGGAGAGGAAGAACTGATGAGGAGGGCAAAGGGGGCGTCCGTGGCGGCGCTGACAGCACTGGCAGCCCTCTGCATTCCACCAGCACAAGCGCGCGCCGACGACCCCTGTGCCGGCATCACCGATCCCACCGCCTACCAGGCTTGCATCAACAGACCCTCGCCCGATGGCCCCATGGAAGGCCCCCGAATGGGCAATTGTCAGGCCAGCCCCGACTACGGACAACTGGGCCAAATTTGTCGCGACGCCTGGGTTCGAAAGCCCGCGCCTCCTGGTGCGTTGGCAACCCTCTAAACGCGCAAGCGCACTGACGGCCAGCCGCGTTCAGCACTCAGGGCTTGTGTGTGCGACGGGTTTTCGACTGATTGCGGCCCCGGCCCGCACGTGCATCCACGTGCTGAAATTGGCGCCGCGAGCTGACCAGCCGAATCTCACGATTCCCGAAGTGAGTGGCCGCGCGGGCGCATAGGCTGTAAATCGGCGGATCGGGCCATGTACCAGACAGGAACGCCACCGAAAGGGACAACACGTGGGACGCGAAAATCGGTTCCGTGGCGGACGACAGGCCGCGCAGGCCTGTACGCGCGGCATCAGGATTATCGACTCCAAGCTTTGACGGGGGGTCGGGATGGACTTCTGGGCTCCTCCCGAGATCACATCGGCGCTAATTCATTCAGGGCCCGGGCCCGGATCGTGGCTCACCGCTGCCGAGGCCTGGCGCCAGCTGGCGATCGAGCTCGGACAAACCGCCGCCGGCTACGCCTCCATCGTGACGAGCATTCCCTGGCAGGGGCCGTCAGCGACGGCGATGACCGCATCCACGCTCCCCTATGTCGCCTGGCTACAGACCACCTCGCTACAGGCCGCTCATATGTCGATGGCGGCGACCACGATGGCCAGCTCCTTCGCCGCCACCCAGGCAGCCATGGTGCATCCCAGCGTGGTGACCGCCAACCGCGCGCTGCTGGCTCATCTGATCGCGACAAACGTGTTCGGCATCAACTTCCCCGCGATCGCCGCCACCGAGCTCCAGTACCTGCAGATGTGGGCGGATAACACGACCGCCATGCTGGGCTATCACGCCAGCAGCCTGCAGACCATGGCGATGCCGACGTTCAACGCCCCGTCCCCGATGACCACTCCGGCCGCCGCTACGGTTCAAACGGCCGCGGTGGGCAGGGCGGTTACGGCCGCACCGCTACTCGGCGCCCCGGCAGCAGCCGCACCCGACCCCACGCAATTCTTCGCCAACCCGTTTGTTCAGACCGTCAACGGTTATCTGCAAAACCTGGTCAGCAGCGGCGTCTTCAACCCGCAGGCCTTCATAGGTTTGGTCACGGGCGGCCACGATTTCTACCCCGGTCAGTTCCCGGACGTCCTGGCCCCCACGCCCCGCAACCTGGCCATTGCCTACAACATCACCGGCCCCGAGGCCGTCGGAGGAGCACCGAATATCTATGCCCCGCCCGCCGCTACGGCCAGTACGGCCGGCGCGATCGAGAGTTCCGCCACGGCCTCTCTGGGTAAGGGCATGTACGTCGGCAACCTCGTGGTCCCGCCGTCGGCGGTTACCGCCCCGATCCAGCTGTCCGCCGCTCAGGCCCCATTGATGGCAACGACAGCCGAGGGCGCGCCGCTCACCCCGATGTTCATCCCGCCGATGCCACCGGGGGCACGCAAAGCCCAGCGGGATAAGCCCGACGAAAAGGGCTATGGGCCGCCGATCTTCGGCAGCATCATGCGGCGACCTCCGTCAGGCGGATGAGACGCGGGCTTGCCCGTGCGCATTTGTCGTCCCTTCTCGCCCAACTACGTTGTGCTGCAAGCGTTTACCCTGGGTCATGAAGATCCGGAGACAGCGGCGCCGCTCGGGTGCCTGATTGACGATTGATCTGACTAGTTTGCTGGTCGGATTTTCGGCGGCTGCCTCATGCGCGCCAAGTCGCCGTCCATCCCGATCTACCCCATAATCAGTGGCCATCGGGCGGTGCGGAAAGGACTGGCCAATGAAGACGTTAATAATCGGCGCGTCGGCGGCAGCAGCCACAGCACTGGCACTCCTCTGCGCTCCGACAGCGCAAGCACAACCCGGCGATCGCTGCACCAGCATCGCCGACCCCGCCGCCTATCAGGCATGCATCGACCAATTCCGGCCCGATAACGGCATGCGCAGACGCCTGCTGGGCGATTGCGAGGGCGCGAGCCCCGTCGACGGACAGTTGGGCCAGGTTTGTGGGTAACGCTGTGCCCGCGGCACGGGTTTTAGCGTTCTCACGTAGCCCTGCACCCGTTGGGGCGCCCAGCGCACGCAACCTGCACTGAGTCCGGCCGCGGCGGCACAACCTGGTCCCTCACGAACGTTGGTGGCAGGTACAGGATTCGAACCTGTGAAGCTTTCGCGACGGATTTACAGTCCGCTCCCATTGGCCGCTCGGGCAACCTGCCGCCAGACAGGTTACAACGAGGGGGTAGACAAAGCACAAACGGCCATCACGGGATGAAGGGACGGATCGAATGGCGGACTCATCGTTCGACATTGTCAGCAAAGTCGAGCGCCAAGAGGTCGACAACGCACTCAACCAGGCCGCCAAGGAGCTGGCCACACGCTTCGACTTCCGCGGCACCGACACCACAATCGCGTGGAAGGGCGACGAGGCTATCGAGCTGACGTCGTCCACCGAGGAACGCGTCAAGGCGGCCATCGACGTCTTCAAGGAGAAGCTGATCCGCCGCGACATCTCGATGAAGGCCTTTGACGCCGGTGAACCGCAGGCGTCGGGAAAGACCTACAAGGTGAGCGGCACCCTCAAGCAGGGCATCGACAGCGAGCACGCCAAAAAGATCACCAAGCTGATCCGCGACGACGGGCCCAAGGGCGTGAAGACGCAGATCCAGGGTGACGAGATCCGCGTCAGCAGCAAAAAGCGCGACGACCTGCAGGCCGTCATCTCGATGCTCAAGCAGGCCGACCTCGACGTCGCGCTGCAGTTCGTCAATTACCGGTAGCTGCCAGCGTTCGGTTCGTGCAGTAGAATGAACTGCACGAACCGAACTTTGGAGCGATCGCCATGACCACCGTCGCCGAACTGGCCACCGCGCACGAGCGCCTGCGCGAAAGCGCCCATGCGGTGGGCATCGCGCTGTCGTCGGTCGCCGTCTACACCGAGCCCGCCGTCGCGCGGGCCGTGCAGGCCGAGCAGAATCTGTATGCCCGCATCGAGGCCGAGTTCGGGATGCTGAGCAGCACCGACGCCGGTAAGCGGATGGGCTCACGGTCCAGCGTACCGCGCAACCTGGCCACCACCGCCCACCGCAACAAGGCGCTGGTCGCCGTGCGGCGCGGCAACTACCTCGCCTATCCCGGTTTCCAGTTCGGCCCGGACGGCAAGCCGCTGGCGGTCATCGCCCGGCTGCGCGAGGTCGCGGAAGACAACGGCTGGTCGGAGGCCGGGCTGGTGCAGTGGCTGTGCTCGCCCACCACCTACCTGGACGGGGAGCGGCCCGTGGACCGCCTCGCCACCGATCCGGACCGCGTCGTCGCGGTTGCTGCGGAGGCCCTGGCCGTCTCGTGGTGAGGCGACCCCCTGACCCGTTCGACCCGGCCACCACCACCCTGCCGGCGGGACACCCGCTCTACCGCGTGCTGTCGGCGACACGCACCGCCACCGACTTCAACCCCGGCATCGGCGCGCGCACTCGCTTCGGTTTCTTCGGCGACCCGGTCGTGCCGATCATGTACGCGGCCGACACCGAGGACGCGGCCATCGCCGAGACGCTGCTGCACGACATCCCCGTCGAGGGCGGCCTGCTCCCCTACGACCAATACGCGGACAAAGTGCTCGTCCGGCTGGAAGTGACCCGTCCCGTGCGCCTGGGCGTCCTGCACGGCACCGGGCTGCGACGCCTCAAAGTCACCGCCGCCGAGCTCACGGCGAGCCCGGCGTCGAGCTACGACACCACGGTGCGGTGGGCCGAGGCCGCGCACCGCGCCGGGCTGGACGGGCTGGTGTGGATGTCGCGGCAATGCAACGACACCAAGGCCTACGTCTTCTTCGGCGACCGTTGCCCGAATACGTTCGCGCAGGACCCGTCTCACGCGCGCATCTTCGCCAGCCCCGCCGACCAGATCTGGCTGATCGACCGGTGCGCGCCGCTGCACGTCGACGTGCTGATGGAGCCGTTGTGACGATCCCTGGCCCGGCCAACCGGTGGGTGCCTAATGTAGTGACCAGTCCCACGATGTGAGCGAGGTTCACGATGACCGTGACTCCCCAGGAAGCCGGCCAGACACCGACCGAGGCCGACTACTCCGACGTCATCATCGTCGGCGCCGGCATCTCCGGCATCGACGCGGCCTACCGGATCGGCGAGAGCAATCCCCGGCTGACCTACACGATCCTGGAGCGGCGCGCGCGGATCGGCGGCACGTGGGACCTGTTCCGCTACCCCGGGGTTCGCTCGGACAGCAGCATCTTCACGTTGTCCTTCCCGTTCGAGCCGTGGACGCGAAAGGAAGGCGTGGCCGACGGCGTGCACATCCGCGAGTACCTGGCCGCCACCGCGCGCAAGTACGGCATCGATCGCCACATCCGCTTCAACAGCTACGTCCGCTCGGCCGACTGGGATTCGACCACCGACACCTGGACGGTCACCGTCGAGCAGGACGGCGCGCAAAAGCTTTACCGCGGCCGATTCCTGTTCTTCGGCAGCGGCTACTACAACTACGACGAGGGCTACACCCCCGAGTTCCCCGGCATCGAAACCTTCGGTGGCGTCGTCGTGCATCCGCAGCACTGGCCGGAAGACCTGGACTACAGCGGCAAGAAGGTCGTGGTGATCGGCAGCGGGGCCACCGCGGTGACCCTGCTCCCCTCGCTGTCGGATCGGGCCGCGAAGGTGACCATGCTGCAGCGCTCGCCCACATATCTGATCTCGGCGTCGAAGTACGGCAAGGTCGCCGCCGTCGCGCGGAAAGTATTGCCGCGCAAGCCCGCCCACCTGATCGTCCGGATGTACAGCGCGCTGACCGAGGCGGTGTTCTTCGCGTTGTCCCGCAAGGCGCCCGGGCTGGTGCGATGGCTGCTGCGGCGCAAGGCGATCAGCAGCCTGCCCGCCGGCTATGACGTCGACACCCACTTCAAACCGCGCTACAACCCGTGGGACCAGCGGATGTGCCTGATCCCCGACGCGGACCTGTACAACGCCATCGCCGCCGGCCGCGCCGACGTGGTCACCGACCACATCGACCATTTCGACGCGACCGGTATCGCGCTGAAATCCGGCGGCCACCTCGACGCCGACATCATCGTCACCGCCACCGGCCTGCAGCTGCAGGCCCTGGGCGGGACCGCGATCAGCCTGGACGGCAACGAGATCAAGCCCAACGACCGCTTCGTCTATAAGGCCCACATGCTCGAGGACGTGCCGAACCTGTTCTGGTGCGTCGGCTATACCAACGCATCGTGGACGCTGCGCGCCGACATCACCGCCCGGGCCACGGCAAAGCTGCTGGCGCACATGACCTCTCACGGCTACACCCACGCCTACCCGCATCGGGGCAACGAGCCGATGACCGAGAAGCCGTCGTGGGACATCAACGCCGGCTACGTGCTGCGCTCGGTGCATGCGCTGCCGAAATCGGGAACCAAGCGGCCCTGGAACGTGCGGCAGAACTACCTCGCCGACGCCATCGACTATCGCTTCGACCGCATCGAGGAGGCGATGGTGTTCGGCCGGGCGTCCGACCGGGCACCCCTGGCGGGTTGAGGATGGTCGTGCGGATCCGAAGTTTGTGAACCGCTACTAAATGAGAGGTGTCGGCAATACGCTGATCGCCATGGCAGCTCAGATGCGCGAACCCAACGTCGTTGTCCTTGGTGGCGGTTCCTGGGGAACCACGGTGGCGTCCATCTGTGCGCGCCGCGGGCCGACGCTGCAATGGGTCCGCTCGGAGGAGACCGCAAGCGACATCAACGAGAAGCACCGCAACAGCCGCTATCTCGGCAATGACGTCGTGTTGAGCGACACCCTGCGGGCCACGACCGACTTCGCCGAGGCGGCGAACTCCGCAGACGTCGTGGTGATGGGCGTGCCCTCCCATGGCTTCCGGGGCGTGCTGGCCGAGCTGGCCAAGGAACTGCGGCCGTGGGTGCCGGTGGTGTCACTGGTCAAGGGGCTCGAGCAGGGCACCAATATGCGGATGTCGCAGATCATCGAGGAGGTCCTGCCCGGCCATCCCGCGGGCATCCTGGCGGGGCCGAACATCGCGCGCGAGGTCGGTGAGGGCTACGCCGCCGCGGCGGTGCTGGCCATGCCCGACCAGCATCTGGCGACCCGGCTGTCCGGGCTGTTCCGCACCCGGCGTTTCCGGGTGTACACCACCGACGACGTGATCGGCGTCGAGATGGCCGGGGCGCTGAAGAACGTCTACGCCATCTCGGTCGGCATGGGCTACTCGCTGGGCATCGGGGAAAACACCCGTGCGCTGGTGATCGCCCGCGCGCTGCGCGAGATGACCAAGCTCGGCGTGGCCCTGGGCGGCAATCCCGAGACGTTCCCCGGCCTGGCCGGGCTGGGCGACCTCATCGTGACCTGCACCAGCCAGCGCAGCCGCAACCGCCACGTCGGTGAACAACTGGGCGCCGGCAAGCCGATCGACGAGATCATCTCCTCGATGAACCAGGTCGCCGAGGGCGTCAAGGCCGCCAGCGTGATCATGGAGTTCGCCAACGAGTTCGGGCTGAACATGCCGATCGCCCGCGAAGTCGACGCGGTGATCAACCATGGGTCGACCGTCGAAGAGGCCTACCGGGGCCTCATCGCCGAGGTCCCGGGCCACGAGGTGCACGGTTCCGGCTTCTGAAATGTCCGTCACATGGCGCGGAATTTAAATCTTTGCGTTCCATATGGGCTGGGCCCGTTCGCTTGACCGCGGGTTTGCCAGCAAAATACCGTCACTAACGCAGCCAGGGGTTCCCGGCCATGATCCTGCGCATCCGGCCGGGTTGTAACCGTTTGTGCGACAAGGTGTTACGCCGACGTAATACAACGCAATATGGGGCGGATATCGGAAGTTCCCCCGCTAACTCCTAACGAGGGACGAGACCGGTGCAAAACATCGAACAGCTCGGCAATCAACCTCCCGACCAGGCCAAGGACTCAAGCAAAGATCGCGTGCGATCGCTCATCCGCCACGACCTTCCTTCCTCACTCGTAGTTTTTCTGGTCGCACTTCCCTTGTCCTTGGGGATCGCGATCGCTTCCAACGCCCCGGTGCTCGCCGGCCTCATCGCCGCGATCGTCGGCGGCATCGTGGTCGGCGCGATCGGCGGGTCGCCGCTGCAAGTCAGCGGCCCCGCCGCCGGTTTGACCGTCGTCGTCGCCGACTTGGTATCCGACTTCGGTTGGGGCATAACGTGTTTGATCACCGTCGCGGCTGGTGCCGTGCAGGTGCTGCTGGGACTCAGCCGCGTCGCACGGGCCGCCCTGGCGATCTCGCCGGTGGTCGTGCACGCGATGCTGGCCGGCATCGGCATCACGATCGCGCTGCAGCAGGCGCACGTGTTGCTCGGCGGAAAGTCCAAGAGCACCGCCTGGCACAATCTCATCGGCCTGCCGGGCCAGATCATCGGCGCGCATCGGCCCGGGGTCATCCTGGGCGTAATGGTGATCGCCATCCTGGTGGCCTGGCGGTGGGTTCCGCCCAAGGTGCGCCGCGTTCCCGGGCCGTTGGTCGCCATCGTGGCCGTGACCGTCGTGTCGGTCGTCTTTCCGTTCCATGTGCGCCGGATCGACCTCGACGGGTCGCCGCTGGACGCGTTGCAACTGCCCGACATCCCGCACGGCAACTGGGGCGCGGTTGCGATCGGGGTGATCACCGTCGCGCTGATCGCCAGCGTCGAGAGCCTGCTGTCGGCGGTGTCGGTCGACCGCATGCACAACGGGCCGCGCACCGACTTCAACCGCGAGCTGGTCGGGCAGGGTGCCGCCAACATCGTGTCGGGGACCATCGGTGGGCTGCCGGTCACCGGTGTCATCGTGCGTAGCTCCACCAATGTCAACGCGGGCGCCAAATCGCGCGCCTCGGCCTTCATGCACGGCGTCTGGATCCTGTTGTTCACCGTCCCCTTCGCGGAGTTGGTCGAAGAGATCCCCACCGCCGCACTCGCCGGGCTGCTGATTGTGATCGGCGTTCAGTTGCTCAAGCCGGCCCACATCGAAACCGCGATGAAGCACGGCGATCTCGCCGTGTACATCGTGACCGCGGTCAGCGTCGTCTTCCTCAATCTGCTGCACGGCGTGCTGATCGGGCTCGCGTTGGCCATCGCGCTGACCGGTTGGCGGGTGATCCGGGCCAGGGTCGATGCCAAGGCCGTCGACGACGAATGGCGGGTGGTGATCGAGGGTGCGGCCTGCACGTTCCTGGCGCTTCCGCGGCTGACCCGGGTGCTCGCGTCCATACCCGCCGGATCCGTTGCCACCGTTGAGGTTTCGGTGCACTACTTGGATCACGCTGCGCATCAGGCGATCAGCGACTGGCAGCACCAGCATGAGGCCAACGGCGGCACGGTCCACATCCGGGGAAGGCTCGAGACGGGCCATTCCGCTCGCAGGGATGCAAGGGAAGCCATTGAACCCGAAAGGCCCGGGGCGGCTGCATGATTTTGGGCCGGCCGGCTTAGTCCCACCCGGAGAGCCCGAAGGTGCTGCTCGGCGTCCGCCCGCTCAGTTTCTGGACGATCCACTGGTTCATCGGCACCCCCTGCTCGATGGCTTCCAGCGCCAGGCGGGCATGCAGCTGCGGCGACGTTCTGACGAGGAATTTCCCGCTGTAGCGGCGTTCGGAAAGCGGCGTGGGGACTTGCTCCCCGGTGGCGCGCAGGCCCTCCACATGCTCCTTGACGGCCTCCTCGATGGCAGCCACGGCCTGCGGCGCGGTCGGCCCTTCGCGCCTCATGTAGGGCAATTCGACACACACGCCCAGGTACTCGTTGTAGTCGGGCAACCACTGCGCGCGGTAGGTGTAGCGGTTCACGCGGTTTTTGATAGCACGGGCGCTATCAAAAACGGCAATCACTCATCCCCAGGAACGTGGGGACTGTCCGGACCATATGGCTCACGCGGCTTTTGATAGCACGGGCGCTATCAAAAACGGCGACCCACGCATCCTCCGGGAGACCCCGGCTCCCCAAGCATGTGACTAACCCCGCGCCATCTCCTCCAGCCGCCGGATGCGGTCCTCGATCGGCGGGTGCGTCGAGAACAGCGACCCGATGCGCTCGCCCGCACGGAACGGGTTGGCGATCATCAAGTGCGCCTGGCTGGCCAGCTGCGGCTCCGGCGGCAGCGGGGCCACCTGAACACCACCCGAGATCTTGCGCAGGGCCGACGCCAAGGCAAGCGGGTCGCCCGTCAACACCGCGCCCGATTCGTCCGCCTGGTACTCGCGCGAGCGGGACACGGCCAGCCGGACCACCGTCGCGGCGATCGGGCCCAGCAACGAAACCAGCAGCATCGCAAAGGGATTACCGCCCTCCCGGTTTCCGCCGCCGAAGAACATCGCCATGTAGGACAGGGCGGTGATCACCGACGCCATCGCGCCGGCGATGCACGAGATGAGGATGTCGCGGTTGTAGACGTGGGAAAGCTCGTGTCCGAGCACCGCGCGCAGCTCACGCTCATTGAGGATGTCCAGAATGCCGGTGGTGCAGCACACGGCGGCGTTGCGCGGGTTGCGTCCGGTCGCGAACGCGTTGGGCGCGTTGGTGTCGCTGATGTACAGCCGGGGCATCGGCTGGTGCGCGGCCGTGGCCAGCTCGCGCACGATCCGGTACATCACCGGCGCCTGCAGCTCGGAAACCGGTTGCGCGTGCATCGCCCGCAGCGCCAGCTTGTCGCTGTTGAAGTATGTGTAGGCGTTCATGCCGATGGCGAACAGCACCGCCAGCCACATCGCCGTCCGGCCGAACAGCGAGCCGACAAACACGATCAACGCGGACATGCCGACCAACAGGGCGAAGGTCTTCAGCCAGTTGGCATGCGGATGCCAGGTCATCGGTGTCCTCCTACGAGAGCCCGTTCATTGCTTGACTGTTGTCAATTGAACGCCCGAGGGGACCTCTGGGGTTCCTGGACGCGCTATCCGTGCCGGCTGATGGTGTACTCGACCAGCGTCTGCAGCGCCTGCCGGCCGGGAACGTCGGGCAAAAGGGCCAGTTCGTCGCGCGCCTGGGCCGCATATTCGGCCAGCGTGTTCTTGGCCTTCACCATGCCCGGCGACGCGCGCAACAGGGCGAGCGCCTCGGCCACCGCGTCGTCGTCCTCGATGGGCCCCGCCAGCAGTTCACGCAGCCGCGCCGCATCGGGCCCGGGTTCGCGCAGCGCGTAGACCATCGGCAGGGTGTGCACACCCTCGCGGACGTCGGTGCCGGGTAGCTTGCCGGATTCGTGCGAGTCGCTGTCGATGTCGATGATGTCGTCGGAGATCTGGAAGGCGGTGCCGACGATGCCGCCCAGCCGGCTGAGCCGCTCGACCTGTTCGGCGTCGGCGCCCGAGAACATGGCGCCGAACCGGCCCGCCGCGGCGATCAGGCAGGCGGTCTTCTCGTAGACCACCTTCAGATAGTGCTCGATCGGGTCGGCCCCTTCGGCCGGGCCCGTCAGGCCGCGCGTCTCGCGCATCTGTCCCGTCACCAGTTGGGCGAACGTCTCGGCGATCAGCCGCACGGCCTCCGGCCCCAGCCTCGAGACCAGCCGCGACGCCGTGGCGAACAGGTAGTCGCCGGCCAGGATTGCGACGTTGTTCCCCCACCGGACGTTCGCGGTGGGTGCGCCGCGGCGCACTTCCGCCTCGTCCATCACGTCGTCGTGATACAGCGTGGCCAGGTGCACCAGTTCGATGACGGCGCCGGCGATGGTCACGTCGTGCGCGTCGGGGTCAGGGCCGATCTGGGCGGACAGCACCGTGAACAACGGCCGGAATCGCTTGCCGCCGGCCTTGAATAGGTGCGTCAGCGACTCGGTCATCACGTCGTCGGCGCTGCGCAGTTCGGTGTCCATGAGCTGCTCGATCCGCCCGACGCCGTCGCGCACCGTCGCGGCGAACGCGGGGTCACCGAAGTCAACGCCCGCCACCACCGTCGCCGGAGTACTCACCCGACCAACATACTGGTGAGCGTGGAGACCCAAGCCGACCTGGTGGTCGTGGGCGCCGGACCCGCCGGTTCGGCTGCCGCCGCGTGGGCCGCGCGCGCGGGCAACGACGTCCTGGTCATCGACTCCGCCAGCTTTCCCCGAGACAAGCCCTGCGGTGACGGGCTGACCCCGCGCGCGGTCGCCGAGTGCGAGCGCCTGGGGCTGGGCGAGTGGCTGGACACCCGCATCCGGCATCGCGGCCTGCGGATGAGCGGGTTCGGCGGCGAGGTGGAAGTCGACTGGCCGGGCCCGTCGTTTCCCTCGACCGGCAGTGCGGTGGCCCGTCTCGAGTTGGACGACCGGATCCGCAAGGTCGCGGAGGATTCCGGTGCGCGGATGATGCTGGGAACGAAAGCCGTTGCGGTGCATCATGACTCATCCAGACGAGTGGTGTCGCTGACGTTGGCCGACGGCACGGAGGTCGGTTGCCGGCAGTTGATCGTGGCCGACGGGGCCCGGTCGTCGCTAGGCCGCAAGCTGGGTCGGCGCTGGCATCAGGAGACGGTTTACGGCGTCGCGGCCCGCGGATATCTGGCCACTCCGCGCGCCGACGACCCGTGGCTGACGTCGCATCTGGAGCTGCGCTCCCCCGACGGCGCAGTGTTGCCGGGTTACGGCTGGATCTTCCCGCTGGGCAACGGGGAAGTGAACATCGGCGTCGGGGCATTGTCGACGGTGAAACGGCCGGCCGATCTCGCGCTGCGACCGCTGATCAACTACTACACCGACCTGCGCCGCGACGAGTGGGGCTTCGCCGGACCCCCGCGGGCCGTGTCGTCGGCGCTGCTGCCGATGGGCGGCGCGGTGTCCGGGGTGGCCGGGCCCAACTGGATGCTGATCGGCGACGCCGCGGCGTGCGTCAACCCCCTGAACGGCGAGGGCATCGACTACGGGCTGGAAACGGGTCGGCTGGCGGCCGAACTGCTGGACTGTCGCGATCTCTCGCACGTGTGGCCGTCGCTGCTGCAGCAGCACTACGGCCGGGGGTTCTCGGTCGCGCGCCGGCTGGCCTTGTTGCTGACCTTTCAGCGGTTCCTGCCCGCGACGGGACCCATTGCGATGCGCTCCCCGAAGCTGATGACCATCGCCGTGCGGGTGATGGCCAACCTGGTCACCGATGACGACGCCGACTGGGTGGCGCGGGCCTGGCGGGCCGGCGGGCGGCTGTCCCGGCTCATCGATCGCCGGGTGCCGTTCGCCTGAACCAATCGAATACCCCCATTGACGTGCGTAAAGGGGCCTTCCCGTGCGCTTGCCGCCGTCGGGGATTTTTCGGCGCGCCCCGGATCCGAGGTGTATAGTCCGGCTAATGAGGGGAACGAAGCTAGCTACCATCGGCGGCCTGGCCGCCGCCGCCATCGCGTTGGCCGCTCCGGCGCTGGCCTCCCCGCCGCCGCCCAACGACCAAGACGCGCCGTTCAAGAACACCGTCAACGGCTTCGGCATCTACCAGCCGCAAGACCAGCTCGCGTGGCTGGGCAAGATCACGTGCGAACGGATCGCCAGGGGCGTGGACGGCGACCCGTACAAGTCGGCCACTTTCATTCAGCGGAACCTGCCGCGGGGCACCACACAGGGCCAGGCGTTCCAGTTCCTCGGCGCCGCGGTTGACCACTACTGCCCCGACCAGATCGGCTTCGTCCAGCGGGCCGGTACCCACTAGCTCGTTCTCAACGCAGGGGCTTGTACCCCGCGTGTAAGGCCACGATGCCACCGGTGAGGTTGCGCCACCGCACCGCCGCCCATCCGGCACGGGAAATGTCGTGCGCCAGGCTCGCCTGGTCCGGCCATGCCCTGATCGACTCCGCGAGGTAGACGTAGGCATCCGGGTTGCTTGACACCGCGCGCGCCACCCGCGGCAGCGCCCGCATCAAATATTCCTTGTAGGCCGTGGCGAAGATCCCATTGGTGGGCGTGGAGAATTCGCACACCACCAATCGCCCACCCGGACGGGCGACGCGCGCCATCTCGCGCAGCGCGGCCCGAGGGTCCACGACATTTCGCAAACCGAAACTTATTGTGACAGCGTCGAATACGTCGTCACCGAACGGCAGCCGCATGGCGTCGGCGGCGATTTTGGGCACGTTGCGCGCGGCGCCGGCCGCGAGCATGCCGACCGAGAAATCGGCCGCCACACACCACGCCCCCGATTTCTCGAGCTCGACCGTGGATACCGCGGTGCCCGCGGCCAGGTCCAACACCTTCTGTCCGGGCCCGATCGCCAGCGCCGAGCGGGTGGCCTTGCGCCAATACCGGTCCTGCCCCAGCGACAGCAGGGTGTTGGTCACGTCATAGCGGCGGGCGACGCCGTCGAACATCGACGCGACATCCCGGGGGTCCTTGTCCAACGCCGCGCGATTCACGGTGAAGACGCTACCCGCCGGGAATTACGTGGCGACATCGGCGTTGTACCGCTGCGTGACTGAAAAAGTTTGGTTTATCACCGGTACATCGCGGGGTTTCGGACGGGCGTGGGCGAAAGCGGCGCTGGAGCGTGGGGATAAGGTCGCCGCGACGGCACGCAACACCGCATCGCTGGACGACTTGGCCGAGAAGTACGGCGACGCGCTGTTGCCGATCCGGTTGGACGTCACCGACCGGGACGCGGACTTCGCCGCGGTCAAGCAGGCGCACGACCACTTCGGGCGGCTGGACATCGTCGTCAACAACGCCGGCTACGGACAGTTCGGCTTCGTCGAGGAGCTCTCCGAGCAAGAGGCCCGCGATCAGATAGAGACGAACGTCTTTGGGGCGCTGTGGATCACCCAGGCCGCGTTGCCGTACCTGCGCGAGCAGCGCAGCGGCCACATCATCCAGGTCTCCTCGATCGGGGGCATCACCGCGTTCCCGTTGGTCGGCATGTATCACGCGTCGAAGTGGGCGCTGGAAGGTTTCTCGCAGGCGCTTGCCCTGGAGGTCGCCCCGTTCGGCGTGCACGTCACGTTGATCGAGCCCGGCGGCTTCGACACCGACTGGGCCGGAGATTCGGCCAAGCACGCCGATCCACTGCCGGCGTACGACGACGTTCGCGCCGCCGTCCACGCCGAGCGCAGCAGGCGCTGGGCCAGCCCGGGCAACCCGGAGGCATCCGCCGCCGCGTTGCTGAAGGTAGTCAATGCCGAAAAGCCGCCGCTGCGAGTGTTTTTCGGCGCTTCGCCGCTGGCGACGGCCAAGGCCGACTATGAAAGCCGGCTGCGCACCTGGGAGGAATGGCAGCCCGTCGCCGAGTTGGCGCAGGGGTAGCCTGCGACAACCGGCTCAGGGACCAGCCGATGGCGGCCATCGTGGTCGGCCGCTCGGTGCTGGCGAGCGGGGCTCGCCTCGATGACTAACGCGGGGCGCGGATCACGAAGGCATCGATGTTCTCGTCATAATCGACCGACTCGTCCACGAACAGCTCGCCCACCGGGTGGCCGTCCTCGGCGACGGCGATGAAGGTCGATTCCTCCGGGTTGTAGGTCACCGATCCTTGCACGAACATCGCTGCAACCTCGTGCCCATCGGCTCCAAAAACGACAAGCTTCAAACCTCCGGCATCTTTGACGTATTGCGCCGCTTCGGCACGTGTCGTAATCATCGCTGCGATTCCATTTCTGTTGCGGGTCAACTCTTTCGCCTCGCCACTTACCTGCAGTCAGGGTAGCGAATGGGCGTCGCACCGACGAACCCGCGCAACCCTCGCGAGAAAGTGTCATACTGCGACGTCGCCGGTGCTGCTACCTATGAGCGGGCCCACCCCGGGCTCGGTGGGCGTACGCGTGCCCCAGGACCGGCCCTTACCAAATGGGTAGGAAACCCTTCCCGTGTGGAAGGGGAAACTGGCTTCCGCGGTAATTACCAAATCACCCACCAACCGCAAGCATTTCAGTCATGACTTTCATGACCACGGTGCCGAAGAACCGCATCATCAGCGACACGGACCTCGCTCGCGCCGCGGCGAATGGCGATCGCGCGGCGTTGGCCGGCATTTACAACCGCTATGCAGCCCCACTGCACGCCTACTGCGTCGGCATGCTGCGTGACCGCCACGCGGCCTCCGACTGCGTGCAGGAGGTCTTCTGCATCGCGACGACGGAGTTGCCGAAGCTGCGTGACGTGGACAAGCTGAGGCCGTGGCTGTACGCCATCGCCCGTCGCCGCGCCCTGCGGGTCCTATCCGAACGTCGCCGGGAGGCCGCCTGTGACGAGCTGCCCGACGATGTGGCGACGGGTCCGGGGCCGTTTACGCTGACGGCCCAGAACGAACTCCGCCAGTTGATCGACCAGGCCGCCGGCGGATTGTCCGAGCGGGACCGGCACGTGCTGGATCTTGCCTACCGCCGCGGCGTGACCGGAACCGAGCTCGCGCAGGCGCTGGGCATCAGCTATGACTCCACCAAGAAGCTCCTGCAGCGGCTGCGCGACACCATCGAGCGCTCGCTGGGTGCGCTATTGGTGGCAAGGCGCGCCCCGCGGAACGGGTGCCCCCGGCTCGCCGCGGAGCTGTCGGGCTGGGACGGAGAGTTCACCGTGCTGATGCGGAAACGCATTGCCCGCCATATCGACTCATGCCCCACCTGTGACGAATACCGTCGCAGTGCCCTCAATGCCGTCGCCATGCTCGGCGGCGGGGTGCTCGGCAAGGTCTCCTAATCACCCGGCCGCTCACCGTTGCGTACGACGGTCACGCAGCATGGAGCGGTTGACGGCACCTAGCCGGATGGCCGCGTTGGCCAGCCGGACCCGGCGATCTCCGTCGGCGTTGATGCCGAACTTGTCGTACAGGTGTTGCAGGTGTTGCTTGACGGCCGCCTCCGTGACGAATAGCTCCTGGGCCATCCGGCGAACCGATGCGGGCTCGGGAAACGGGTCGTCGGAGACGAAGGGGCGACACAAGACTTTGAGGACGTCGAGTTCGCGCTGGGTCATCCGAGGCGGTCGCAGGATGGACTTGCCGGTTTCGGTTTCCTGATCGCCCGGTGCATCGTCCGCACCCCTGGTCATCCAGAACACCAACCGTGAACTGCCGAGCCGCAATTCGTCGCCAGACCGCAGAATCCGTTCCGCGGTGATCTTTTCTCCGTTGACATAGGTGCCGTTGCGGCTACCGAGGTCGCGCACCGACCACGCTTGACCGAAGTTCTCCAAGACGGCGTGCACGCGGGACACGGTCGGGTCGTGCTCCAACGACACCGCGTTGGTCAAGGACTTGCCGAGGGTCATTCGTTCACCGCTCAGCGCGATCAGCTCCCGCCCTGACGGTTTCCACACCTCCAGATGGGAAGACATACTGAGCCCTCCTATCAGGCCGATCTGCCCCTGCGAATCAGAGCCCTTGCCGCGCCGATCCGGCACCAAACTTGGATGTTAAGCCCAAGACACGGCCACGAGAAGCATTCAGCCGAGCTGACGACAGCAAATCGTCGTGCGGGTGGGCCGGCGCCGGGCCGACCGTTGGCTCAACCGCCCTGCGCGTACCGCTTGGCGAACATCCGCCTGCGGGCAAACGGCGAGAGCACCGCCTCATAATGGCCGAGCAGCTCGTCACAGATGACCGGCCAGCTGCGGCCGAGCACGCTGCGCCGGGCGGCCAGCGCGTAGCGGTGGCGTTCGTCGATCAAATGGGTGACGGCCGCGGGCAACCTCGCCTCGAATTCGCCGACACCCAGCAACAAGCCGGTGCGCCACGGCGTGACGAGGTCGCGTGGGCCGCCGGCGTCGGGGGCGATCACCGGCAACCCCGACGCCAGCGCTTCCTGCACGACTTGGCAAAACGTTTCGTGCTCGCCGGGATGCACGAAGACGTCCATGCTGGCGTACGCCGTCGCGAGTTCTTCGCCATACAGCGCACCCGTGAAAACGGCTGTCGGCATTGCCTTTTGCAGCTTGTTCCGGTCGACGCCGTCACCGACGATGACGAGTTGCACGTCGTCTCGGACCGCCAGCGGGATCAGCCGCTCGACATGCTTCTCGGGCGCCAACCGGCCCACGAAGCCAACGATCGGCTTGGCTTGCGGCGACCATCGCCGCCTGAGCGTCTCGTCACGCGCCGAGGGGGCGAACCGCAGCACGTCGACTCCGCGTGCCCAGTGGTGGACCCGCGGGAAGCGATGCGCCACAAGTGATTCCATTGTCACACTGGACGGCGCCAAGGTTCTGTCGGCGAGGCTGTGCAGATGACGGAACCAGGCCCACGCGGCCCGTGCCGTCATGGGAATGCCATAGCTCGCCGCGAAACCCGGTACGTCCGTTTGATACACGGCGACCGTCGGGACCCCCAGCCACCGGGCCGCCTTCACGCCGCCGTAACCCAGCAGCGCCGGCGAGGCCAAATGCACGACGTGCGGATCGAATCCGCGTAACACGCTCACCATCCGGGGCATCGGCACACCCAGGGGCAGCGTGGTCACTTTGGGAAACATGCGCGAGGGCACCCGATGTACGCGGATCCCGTCGTGAATGCGATCCGCCGGGGTTTGACCGGGAGGGGTGTCCGGGGCGATGACTAGGGCTTCGTGACCGGTCAAGCGCAGGTGCTCGAGTATCCGGAGCACCGAGTTGCTGACACCATTGACTTCCGGCAGGAACGATTCGGCGACGATGGCAACGCGCACACCACTACGTTGTCAGCGCTGGCTGTCGCGAAGGTTGCCTGCGGGCATACGTCGCGCGAAATCTGCTGGTCGGGCGCTTTGAACCCCGCTAGGCGGGTGTGATTTCCGCCTCAGCGCGACGATCCAGCAGCTTGTCCAGCATCGCCAGGCCTACCAGGAGGACCGTCGCCGTCAGCCAGCACACCACCGCGATCGACCCCGCCGGGATGATGGCCAGCCCGGCGTTGCGGTGCTGCACGCGAACCAGATTCGGGTCGTTCTTGTTGTACTCGACGTAGATCCGCATGCCCGTGGCCAGATGCGACGGGTACAGCACGCCGAGCTCGGGTCGATACGTGACCCGCTCGGGTGTTACGAATTCGATGGTGGAGCGGCGCGGCCCGGCACTGAGCACCTCGGCCTGCGCCACCCCCATGTTGTGTTGGATCGCAAGGTCATCGCGCCACGCGCCCGCGACGAGCAGGACCGATTGCAAAGTGACCAAGCCGGCCACGATCAGCACCGCAATCCGCGCCCAGCGCAACGCAATCCTTGACGGGGTGCTCGGCGGCTTATCGCTGCGGCCGTGAATCAGTATGTGCAGCACCCGTTTCGGGTAGTTCACGAAACCCTCACAGGGCCGCCTTGATGGCCGCATGCAGCTGTCGCAGCGAGGACCGGTCGGCCTTGACCTCCAGCACCCGCATCCCGGTTGCCGGCTCGTCGAGGGCGGCGCTGAGCTGATCCACCTCGATCTGGCGGCTCTCAACGTGATAGGCGCGGCACAGAGCGCCCACGTCGACGTCGTGCGGCGTTCCGAAGATTCGCGACGACACGTCGGAGAACCGCGGATCGCCCTGCTCGAGCAGTTCGAAGATGCCGCCGCCGTTGTCGTTGGAGACCACGATGGTCAGCTTGCGCGGCGTCGGCTCGGTGGGGCCGATCAGCAGGCCGGAGCTGTCGTGGACGAACGTCAGGTCGCCGATCAGCGCGACGGTGCGTCCCTCGTACGCGAGGGCGGCCCCGATCGCGGTGGAAACGGTGCCGTCGATGCCGGCAACCCCGCGGTTGGAGCGAACCTGGATGCCGTGCGTGTCCAGGCCGACCAGCGCCGCGTCGCGGACCGGGTTGGACGCGCCGAGCACCAGCTGATCTCCCGGCCGCAGTGCGTCGGCCACCGCGGCGGCCACGTGCAGGCCGGTGGTGAGCGGATGCGCCTCGAGTTGGCCGCGCACCGCTTCGATCGCGTGCCTGTTGAGCTCCGCGCAGCGCTTCAGCCATGCCGGATTCGGCGTCCCGCTGGTCACCGCCCGCGTGCCGGTCGCCTGCGAGTTGCCCGAGACGTCCGGCCAGCGCGGCCCGGTGGTCAGCGCGTAGACCGGCACCTTCGGGTCGGCCAGCAGCGCCGAGACCGGCCGGTGCAACGTCGGGCGGCCGAGCATGATCACCTGCCTGGGACGCAGCAGCGGCAGGGCCAGCGGGTGCAGGGGGTTGGCCGGGGCGGGCGCCGTCGGCTCGGCGACGGTCGGCAACTCCGCGAGGTTGGAGTGCGCGCCCGCGCCGTGTCCGGCGATGACGACGGTGTCGGGCGACAGGTCGATGTCCAGCGGCTGGTCGAACGTGACCGGCGGCGTGTACGTCCACGGCCGTCCGCCGGGCCGTCCCTGTGGAACCGCGGCGCCGTGCGGCTCGGGACCCGGCACCAGGGGTTCGCGCAGCGGGATGTCGAACTGCACCGGGCCGGCGTTGGCCGTGCGAGATCCCGTGGCGGCAGTCAGGACCCGGCAGGTGGCCGATCGCCAGGTGGCGTTGAGGGCGTCCAGCCGTTCGGGCGCGTCCTCGGCCAGGCCCAGGCTGATGGCCGCGCGGACCTGGGTGCCGAAATAGCCCAGCTGTTCCATGGTCTGGTTGGCCCCGGTGCCCAGCATTTCGTAGGGCCGGTTGGCCGACAGCACGATCAGGGGCACCCGCGCGTAGTTGGCCTCCACCACGGCCGGCCCGAGGTTGGCCACCGCGGTGCCCGACGTCATCGCGACGCACACCGGGGCGCCGGCGGCGATCGCCAGCCCGATGGCCAGGTAGCCGGCGGTGCGCTCGTCGATGCGGACGTGCAGCCGGATCCGGCCGGACCGGTCCGCGTCCTGCAGCGCGAACGCCAGCGGCGCGTTGCGCGACCCGGGGCACAGCACCACGTCGCGGACGCCGCCG
>NZ_LZKH01000110.1:0-29426 GCF_001672745.1 Mycobacterium sp. E1386 | reverse complement strand
GTTCCTGGCCGGCAAACCGCCCTGGATCGGGGCGCTGCTGGGGGTGATCCTGGTGCTCACGTGCACGCTCGGCGATCTGGTCGAGTCTCAGATCAAGCGCGACCTCGGCATCAAAGACATGGGCCGGTTGCTGCCGGGCCACGGCGGTCTGATGGACCGGCTCGACGGCGTGTTGCCGTCGGCGGTCGCCGCGTGGACGGTGCTGACGCTCGTCCCCTGAGAAGGGCCGATACTGGACTGGTCATGGTCCAAGAACTGGTTTTCACCGAGCCCCGCCCGAGCAAGCCGCCGCGGCACCTGGCCGACCTCGACGCGGAAGCCCGCGCCGCGGCCGTCGCGGAGCTGGGCCTGCCGACGTTCCGCGCCAAGCAACTCGCCCAGCAGTACTACGGCCGCCTGATCGCCGATCCGCGCGAGATGACCGACCTGCCGGCCGCCGTGCGGGACCGGATCGCCGAGGCCTTGTTCCCGCACCTGCTCACCGCGGCCGCCGAAGTCACCTGCGACGCCGGGCAGACCCGAAAGACGTTGTGGCGCGGCACCGATGGGACGACCTTCGAGTCGGTGCTGATGCGCTACCCACAGCGCAACACCGTGTGCATCTCGTCGCAGGCCGGCTGCGGCATGGCCTGCCCCTTCTGTGCGACCGGGCAGGGCGGTCTCACCCGAAACCTGTCGACCGCGGAGATCACAGAACAAGTCCGGTCCGCCGCCGTCGCCCTGCGCGACGATTTCGGCGATCGGCTCTCCAACGTCGTGTTCATGGGCATGGGGGAGCCGCTGGCCAACTACGCCAGGGTCGTGGCCGCGGTGCGGCGCATCACCGAGCCGCCCCCGCACGGCTTCGGCATATCGGCCCGCTCGGTGACCGTCTCGACGGTCGGCCTGGCTCCCGCAATCCGCAAACTCGCCGACGAACGGCTCGGGGTGACGCTGGCGCTGTCTTTGCACGCGCCCGACGACGAACTGCGCGACACGCTGGTGCCGGTCAATAACCGCTGGAAGATCGCGGAGGCGCTGGACGCCGCCCGCTACTACGCCGACGTCACCGGACGGCGGGTATCGGTGGAGTACGCGTTGATCCGCGACGTCAACGACCAGCCGTGGCGGGCGGATCTGTTGGGCAAACGCCTGCACCGGGCGCTCGGCCCGCTGGTGCACGTGAACCTCATCCCGCTCAACCCGACGCCGGGCAGCGAATGGGATGCCAGCCCGAAGGCGGTGGAGCGGGAGTTCGTCCGGCGGGTCCGGGCGCAGGGGGTTTCCTGCACGGTCCGGGACACCCGCGGCCGGGAGATCAGTGCCGCCTGCGGACAGCTGGCCGCCGAGGGCGGGTAGCTGGAGCGCGGGCGAATCGCCAGGGGCCTGCGGGCAGCTGGCCGCCGAAAAGAAGTAGCGGCTACCTGATCCAGCCGCGCCGGCGGCCCCACAGGTCGCGGACCAGCGCGAAGAGCACCAGGGCGGCGAACCCGATCAGGAACCAGTTCTCGATGTGGCCGACGTGATTGCCGCGCAGCATCGCCAGCAGGAACACGATGATGACCAGGCCGGTGATGTGCCAGGTGCGGTGATTGATCCTGCTCCAACCCCAGGCCGCGGACGGCACCTCAACGGTGTCGACGCCGCTGAAGTGTTCCACCTCGGTACTGGCCACGGTGAATCCCTTTCGTCGGTCCTGCAGCGATTCTGGCATACCCGCGGCGAGGTCCCGCAGCCCTCGCGTCGTCACCGGGCGGGGCACAATGAGTGAGTGACGATCGCGACACCCGAGGGCCGCCTGCGCGTGCTGGTGCTGGGCAGCACCGGCTCGATCGGCACCCAGGCTCTGGAGGTGATCGCGGCCCATCCGGACCGTTTCGAGGTGGTCGGCCTGGCCGCGGGCGGCGCCAACTTGGACACCCTGCTGCGTCAGCGTGCCGAGACCGGCGTCACCAACATCGCCGTCGCCGACGAACGCGCGGCGCAGGCCGCCGACGTGCCCTACCGCGGCCCCGACGCAGTGACCCGCCTGATCGAGGACACCGAAGCCGACGTCGTCCTCAACGCGCTGGTGGGGGCGCTGGGCCTGCGCCCGACGCTGGCCGCCCTGGAGTCGGGCGCCCGGCTGGCGCTGGCCAACAAGGAGTCCCTGGTCGCCGGCGGTCCGTTGGTCTTGCGGGCGGCGCGGCCGGGTCAGATCGTGCCCGTCGACTCCGAACACTCCGCGCTGGCCCAGTGCCTGCGCGGGGGCTCCCCCGAGGAAGTCGCCAAGCTGGTGCTGACCGCCTCCGGCGGGCCGTTTCGCGGCTGGACCGCCGCCCAGCTCGAGGGCGTCACCCCGGAACAGGCCGGCGCCCATCCGACCTGGTCGATGGGCCCGATGAACACACTGAACTCGGCGTCGCTGGTCAACAAGGGCCTCGAACTCATCGAGACACACCTGCTGTTCGGCGTCCCGTACGACCGCATCGAGGTCGTCGTGCACCCGCAGTCGATTGTTCATTCGATGGTCACGTTCGTGGACGGCTCGACCATCGCCCAGGCGAGCCCCCCGGACATGAAGCTGCCGATTTCCTTGGCGCTGGGCTGGCCGGACCGGGTTCCCGGGGTGGCCGCGCCCTGCGACTTCAGCACCGCCTCTAGCTGGGATTTCGAACCGCTGGACGGCGAGGTTTTCCCCGCCGTGGAACTGGCCCGGTATGCCGGGCAGACCGGCGGTTGCATGACGGCGGTCTACAACGCGGTCAACGAAGAAGCCGCGGCGGCGTTCCTGGCGGGCAGGGTGGGATTCCCCGTCATCGTGAAAACCATCGCCGACGTGCTGCACGCCGCAGACCAATGGGCGGTTTCACCCGCTAACGTGGATGAGGTACTAGACGCGCAGCGCTGGGCGCGGGAGCGAGCGCGACGCGCCGTCGCACACGCACGGCCCACCGAGGCCTCCGTCAACGCCTCCGGAATGGTGTGAGAAAGGTCCTGCAGCGGAGATGATGTTCGTTATCGGCATTGTGCTGTTCGCCTTTGCCATCCTGATCTCGGTGGCCTTGCACGAGTGCGGCCACATGTGGGTAGCCCGCGCCACCGGCATGAAGGTCCGTCGCTACTTCGTCGGGTTCGGTCCGACGCTGTGGTCGACGCGGCGCGGCGAGACCGAGTACGGCCTCAAGGCGGTGCCGCTGGGCGGCTTCTGCGACATCGCCGGAATGACCTCGGTCGAGGAGCTGGCCCCCGACGAAACCGACCGGGCGATGTTCAAGCAGGCGGCCTGGAAACGGGTGGCCGTGCTGTTCGCGGGTCCCGGCATGAATTTCGTCATCTGCCTGGTGCTGATCTATGGCATCGCGCTGGTCTCGGGTCTGCCGAATCTGCACCCGGACACCCGGGCCGTCGTCGGCGAAACCGCTTGCGTCGCACCGGAAGTGGCCCCCGGAAAGATCGCGGACTGCACCGGGCCGGGCCCGGCTGCGATGGCGGGCATCCACGCCGGGGACGTCGTCGTCAAGGTGGGGGACACCAAGGTGTCCACCTTCGAGGAGATGGCCGCCGCGGTGCGCAAGCTGCACGGCACCGTCCCGGTGGTGGTCGAGCGCAACGGCACGCCGGTCACCGCCTACGTCGACGTCACGCCCACCCAGCGTTACCTGTCCAAGGGCCAGGGCGGCAAGCCCGAGGCGGCCACCGTCGGTGCGATGGGCGTTGGCGCTCAGCGGTTCCCGCCCACGCACTACAACGTGCTGACCGCGGTGCCGGCGACGTTCGCGTTCACCGGGGACCTCACCGTCGAGGTGGGCAAGGCCCTGGTCACGATCCCGACGAAGGTCGGCGCGCTGGTGCACGCCATCGGCGGCGGTCAGCGCGACCCGCAGACGCCGATGAGCGTGGTCGGCGCCAGCATCATCGGCGGTGAAACCGTTGACCACGGGCTGTGGGTGGCGTTCTGGTTCTTCCTCGCCCAGCTCAACCTGATCCTGGGCGCGATCAACCTGGTGCCGCTGCTGCCGTTCGACGGCGGCCACATCGCCGTCGCGGTCTACGAGAAGATCCGCAACACGATCCGGTCGGCCCGCGGCAAGGTCGCGGCCGCACCGGTGAACTACCTCAAGCTGATGCCCGCCACCTACGTGGTGCTGGTCTTCGTGGTCGGCTACATGCTGCTGACCGTGACCGCGGATCTGGTCAACCCCATCAGCCTCTTCCAGTAAACCGACCGAAGGAATCAGAAACAGTGACCATTGGCCTGGGCATGCCGGACGCTCCGGCGCCCACGCTCGCCCCCCGGCGCAAGACGCGCCAACTGATGGTCCGCGACGTCGGGGTGGGTAGCGAGCATCCGATTTCGGTGCAGTCGATGTGCACCACCAAGACCCACGACGTGAACACGACGTTGCAGCAGATCGCGGAACTGACCGCGGCGGGGTGCGACATCGTGCGGGTGGCCTGCCCGCGTCAGGAGGATGCCGACGCGCTGGCCGAGATCGCCCGGCACAGCCAGATCCCGGTGATCGCCGACATCCACTTCCAGCCGAAGTACATCTTCGCCGCCATCGACGCCGGATGCGCCGCGGTGCGGGTAAACCCCGGCAACATCAAGGAATTCGACGGCCGGGTCGGGGAGGTGGCCAAGGCGGCCGCCGCGGCGGGCATCCCCATCCGCATCGGCGTCAACGCCGGCTCGCTGGACAAGCGCTTCATGGAGAAGTACGGCAAGGCCACCCCCGAGGCGCTGGTCGAGTCCGCGCTGTGGGAGGCGTCGCTGTTCGAGGAGCACGGCTTCGGCGACATCAAGATCAGCGTCAAGCACAACGACCCCGTCGTGATGGTCGCGGCCTACGAGCAGCTGGCCGCCCAATGCGACTACCCGCTGCACCTCGGCGTCACCGAGGCCGGTCCGGCCTTCCAGGGCACCATCAAGTCCGCGGTGGCCTTCGGTGCGTTGCTGTCGCGGGGGATCGGCGACACCATTCGGGTGTCGCTGTCGGCGCCGCCGGTCGAAGAGGTCAAGGTCGGCATCCAGATTCTCGAGTCGCTGAACCTGCGGCCGCGCGGGCTGGAGATCGTGTCCTGCCCCTCCTGCGGCCGCGCGCAGGTCGACGTCTACACCCTGGCCAACGAGGTCACCGCCGGCTTGGACGGCCTGGACGTCCCGCTGCGGGTCGCCGTGATGGGATGCGTGGTGAACGGTCCGGGCGAGGCGCGCGAGGCCGACCTGGGCGTCGCGTCGGGAAATGGCAAGGGGCAGATCTTCGTTCGCGGAGAAGTGATCAAGACCGTGCCGGAAGCCCAGATCGTCGAGACGCTCATCGAGGAGGCCATGCGCCTCGCCTCGGAGATGGGGACCGATCACGGTCCTGACACAACATCAAGCGGTTCGCCGATCGTGACCGTAAGCTGATGGGGGCCGTTTCCCTCGCGCAAGTCCGTTAATTCGCATCACAGAGAGTTCGCCACATGTCGGCTCCGCCCCTCTTCCGCCTTGTCGGTGAGCGACGGGTGTCCGTGGTGCGCGACGCCGCCGCCGTCTGGCGGGTTTTCGACGAGGATCCGGTCGGATCGTGCATGGTCGCGGCCCGGGTGGCCGACCACGGCATCGACCCCAATTCCATCGGCGGGGAACTGTGGACGCTGCGCGGCGCGGACCAGTCGCTGTGCTTCGCCGGTGCGAACCTGATCCCGCTGCGGGGCGCACCGGAGGACATGGACGCCTTCGCCGACGAGGCGATGAGCGGGACGCGCCGCTGTTCGTCGCTGGTCGGCCGGTCCGACCTGGTGATGCGGATGTGGGAACGGCTCGAGTCGGCGTGGGGCCCGGCTCGGGACGTGCGCGACCACCAGCCGCTGCTGGCGCTGTCCAGGCACCCCAATTGCGACATCGACCCCGGGGTGCGCCAGGTTCGGCCGGACGAGCTGGACGCCTACCTGGTGGCGGCCGTGGACATGTTCATCGGCGAGGTGGGCGTCGACCCGCGGGTCGGCGACGGCGGTCGGGGTTACCGGCGGCGGGTGGCCAGCCTCATCGCGGCCGGTCGCGCCTGGGCCCGGTTCGAGCACGGCCAGGTGGTCTTCAAGGCCGAGGTCGGCTCGCAATCGCCGGGCGTCGGCCAGATCCAAGGGGTGTGGGTGCATCCGGAGTGGCGTGGCCTGGGCCTCGGCACCGCCGGCACCGCGACCGTGGCCGCCGTCATCGTCGGCAGCGGGCGCACCGCCAGCCTGTACGTGAACAGCTTCAACACCGTGGCGCGCGCCGCATACGCCCGAGTCGGCTTCGCCGAGGTGGGCAACTTCGCGACGGTCCTGCTGGACTAGCGGTCCGCCGCCGCACGCCCGGCTGGCCGGGCGCCGGGCGATTGCCGCGTTACATCACGATCCGATCTCGGTGTGTCGGCGCCGGTGCGGTAGCCCGGCTTCATAACATCTGTACCAATGGTCACAAAATCCCCACTGGTAATCGTGGCGGCCGGATTGCTGCTTACGGCCGTCGCGATGTCCGGGTGCACACCGCGGCCCGCCGGCCCCGGCCCCGCTGCCGAAAAGTTCTTCGGCGCCCTGGCGATCGGCGACACCGCCACGGCCGCCCAGCTCAGCGACAGCCCCAACGAGGCCCGCGAAGCGCTGAACGCGGCGTGGGCGGGCCTGCAGGCGACCCACCTCGACACGCAGATCCTCAACGCCAAGTACGCCGAGGACACTGGCACGGTCGGCTATCGCTTCACCTGGCATCTGCCCAAGAACCGGACCTGGACCTACGACGGCCAGCTGAAGATGGCGCGCGACGAGGGGCGCTGGGAGGTCCGGTGGACCCCCACCGACCTGCATCCCAAGCTGGGCGAGCACCAGACGTTCGCGTTGCGGGCCGACCGGCCGCGGCGCGCCTCGGTGAACGAACTCGGCGGCACCGACGTGCTGGTGCCGGGCTACCTGTACCACTACACGCTGGACGCCACCCAGGCCGGATCCGGATCCGCCCTGGCCGCGACGGCGCACGCGATCGTGGACGTCCTGCACCCCTTCAACGGTGGGCTGAACGACCCGCAGCTGCTCGCCGAGCAGGCCAGCTCGGCGACCCAGCCGGTGGACCTGGTGACGCTGCACCCCGACGACAACGACAAGGTCTTCCCGGCGATCGGCCGGCTGCCCGGCGTCGTGGTCACGCCGCAGCCGGAGATTTTGCCGACGGATCCGCATTTCGCCCCGGCGGTCATGGCCGAGGTGAAGAAGGCGGTGGTCGACCAACTCGACGGCGAGGCGGGCTGGCGCGTGGTCAGCGTCAACCAGAACGGTGTCGAAGTCGAAGTCCTGCACGAGGTGCAGGGGTCACCGGCGCCGTCGATCTCGATCACGCTCGACCGGGTCGTGCAGAACGCCGCCCAGCGCGCGGTCGACAACAAGGGCGGCAAGGCGATGATCGTCGTGATCAAGCCGTCGACCGGGGAGATCCTGGCGATCGCGCAGAACGCGGGCGCCGACGCCGACGGCCTGCTGGCCACCACCGGACTGTTCCCCCCGGGGTCGACGTTCAAGATGGTGACCGCAGGCGCGGCCGTCGACCGCGACATGGCCACCCCGAACTCGATGCTGGGCTGCCCGGGCCATCTGGACATCGGGCATCGCACGATCCCCAACTACGGTGGCTTCGATCTTGGCGTGGTCTCGATGTCGCGGGCGTTCGCCAGTTCCTGCAACACGACGTTCGCGGAGTTGAGCAGCCGGATGCCGCCGCGCGGCCTGACTCAGACGGCCGCCCAATACGGGATCGGGGTCGACTACGCGGTGGACGGCATCACCACCGTGACCGGCTCGGTGCCGCCGACCGTGGACCTGGCCGAGCGCACCGAGGACGGCTTCGGCCAGGGCAAGGTGCTGGCCAGCCCGTTCGGCATGGCCCTGGTCGCCGCCACGGTCGCCGCAGGCAGGACCCCGGTGCCGCAGCTCATCGCGGGCCGGCCGACCGCGGTGCAGGGCGACACGACGCCGATCAGCCCGAAGATGATCGACGCGCTGCGGCCCATGATGCGGCTGGTGGTCACCAACGGGACCGCCAAGGAGATCGCCGGCTGCGGCGCGGTCTACGGGAAGACGGGTGAGGCCGAATTCCCTGGCGGATCGCACTCCTGGTTCGCCGGATACCGCGGTGATCTGGCGTTCGCCTCGCTGATCGTCGGGGGCGGCAGCTCCGAGTGGGCGGTTCGGATGACGAAATTCATGTTCGAATCGCTGCCGCCGGACTTCCTGGCCTGACACCGGCGGCCCGCCCCAGCGGTAAGTTGCGAGGGTAGGCCGAGGGTTCAAGCGTCAGGAAAGGCCATGACTGAGACCGGTGGAGAGATGGTGGCGTTACGGGTCTCGGACGCCGACCGCAACGGCACGATGCGGAGACTGCACAACGCCGTCGCGCTCGGGCTGATCGATATCGACGAGTTCGAACAGCGTTCGTCGCAGGTGTCCTACGCGCGCACCCGGGGAGAGCTGGACGGGCTGGTCGGCGACCTGCCCGGTCCGGGCGCGATAGTCACGTCCGCCGCCGACCGGGTCGAGCTGCGCGGCTGGGCCGGCTCGCTCAAGCGCCAGGGCGAATGGACGGTGCCCACTCGGCTGGCGTTGGTCCGCCGGCTGGGCTCCATCGAGCTCGACCTCACCAAGGCCCGGTTTGCGGGCCCGGTGGTGGTCGTCGAACTCGACATGCGGTTCGGCTCGGTGGAGATCCGGTTGCCGGACGGCGCCAGCGCGTCGATCGACGACGTGGAGGTCTACGTGGGCAGCGCCAGCGACCGCCGCAAGGACGCACCGGGCGAAGGGCGCCCGCACGTCGTGTTGACGGGACGGGTGGTGTGCGGCTCGGTGATCATCCGCGGGCCGCGGCGCTCGTTGATCCGCGGCCGCTTCGGCGGGGCCGCCCCCGCGCGGCGTGATTAAGCTGGTCGGCATGCCCGCTCGCACTGCGCTTGCCCCCGGAGAGGTGTCGCCGACTCTGCCGGTGCCCGGCCGCATCCCCCGTCCGGAGTATGCCTGGCAGCCCACCGTGCGGGAGGGCAGCGAGCCGTGGGTGCAAACCCCGGAGGTGATCGAGAAGATGCGGGTCGCCGGACGGATCGCGGCGGGCGCGCTGCAGGAGGCGGGCAAAGCGGTGGCGCCGGGGGTGACGACCGACGAACTGGACCGGATCGCCCACGAGTACATGATCGACCACGGTGCCTACCCGTCGACCCTGGGCTACAAGGGCTTCCCGAAGTCGTGCTGCACGTCGCTCAACGAGGTCATCTGCCACGGAATCCCGGATTCGACGGTCGTCGAGGACGGCGACATCGTCAACATCGACGTCACGGCGTACATCGACGGGGTGCACGGCGACACCAACGCGACTTTCCTGGCCGGCGACGTCGCCGAGGAGCACCGGCTGCTCGTGGAGCGTACTCACGAGGCGACGATGCGCGCGATCAACGCCGTCAAGCCGGGGCGGGCACTGTCGGTCGTCGGCCGCGTCATCGAGGCGTACGCGAATCGGTTCGGGTACAACGTGGTTCGTGACTTCACCGGTCACGGCATCGGCACCACGTTTCACAATGGCCTGGTCGTGCTGCACTACGACCAGCCCTCCGTGACGACGATCATGCAGCCGGGCATGACGTTCACCATCGAACCGATGATCAATCTCGGCGGCCTGGACTACGAGATCTGGGACGACGGCTGGACGGTGGTCACCAAGGACCGCAAGTGGACCGCGCAATTCGAGCACACGTTGCTCGTGACCGACACCGGCGTCGAAATCCTCACCTCGATCTAGAGCTTTGAATCCGTGAGCGGGGCGCTGCTGGTCGCCGGCACTAGCTCCGACGCCGGGAAATCGGTGGTGGTCGCGGGCCTGTGCCGGTTGCTGGCGCGCCGCGGTGTCCGGGTGGCGCCGTTCAAGGCGCAGAACATGTCCAACAATTCCGTGGTCACCGTCGAAGGCGGCGAGATCGGCCGGGCCCAGGCGCTCCAGGCGCGCGCGGCGGGACTTCAGCCCAGCGTGCGGTTCAATCCGATCCTGCTCAAACCGGGCAGTGACCGGACGTCGCAATTGGTGATTCGCGGCCAGGTCGCGGATTCGGTGACGGCGGCAAGCTATGTGCGGCGTCGCGACCGCCTCGCCGGGATCGTCGCGGACGAATTGTCTTGCCTGCGCAATGATTTCGACGCTGTCATCTGCGAGGGGGCGGGCTCGCCTGCCGAAATCAACCTGCGTGCCACGGATTTGGCGAACATGGGCCTGGCTCGGGCGGCGAACCTGCCGGTGATCCTGGTCGGAGACATCGACCGCGGCGGCCTGCTCGCCCATCTGTTCGGAACGGTCGCGGTGCTCGAGCCCGACGACCAAGCACTGATCGCCGGCTTCGTCGTCAACAAATTCCGTGGCGACCCCGCACTGCTGGAGCCCGGATTGCGGCAATTGCACGCGATGACCGGCCGCCCGACCTACGGGGTACTGCCCTATGCCGACGAACTCTGGCTGGACGCCGAGGACTCGCTGTCGGTGGTCGCCCGCCGCGTCGTCGGCACCCCGCAACCGCCGCGCGGGAGCGAGTGGCTGCGGGTGGCCGCGATCCGGCTGCCCCGGATCTCCAACTCCACCGACGTGGAGGCGCTGGCGTGTGAGCCGGGCGTCACGGTGCGCTGGAGCGCCGACGCCGCCGACCTGGCCGACACCGACCTGATCGTGATTCCCGGCAGCAAATCCACCGTCGCCGACCTGACCTGGCTGCGCGATCACGGCCTGGCCGAGGCGATCACCGCCCACGCCGCGGCCGGAAAGCCGCTGCTCGGGATCTGCGGCGGCTTTCAGATGCTGTGCCGGCGCATCGACGACCCGGTGGAATCGGGGCTCGGCGAAGTGGCCGGACTGGGGCTGTTCGACGCCGACATCGCCTTCGGCGATACCAAGGTCCTGCGCCGCTGGCCGCCGCCGCTCGCCGGATACGAGATCCATCACGGCCGGGTGTCGCGCTGCGCGGAGGACGTTTGGTTCGGCGTCGAGGGCGGGCGCGACTGCCAACCGCACGGCCTGGTGCGCGGCGCGGTGTTCGGCACCCACTGGCACGGCCTGCTCGACAACGACGACTTTCGCCGCGCGTGGCTCACCGCCGTCGCGGCCGCGGCGGGCCGCGACGGGTTCCTCGTCGCCGACACCAACGTCGCCGCGCGGCGTGATGCCCAGATCGACGTGATCGCCGATCTGCTCGCCGCGCACCTCGACACCGACGCCGTCCTCGGCCTGCTCGACGGTCCGCCGCCCCACCGACCACACGTCGCAACTCGGTTGTGGCCGTAGGGGATTCACGATTTTGTCCAAGTGCCGATGTCGAAATTGACGGCGACGCAAAACGCGTGGCGTACGCGCGCGGGGATGGCCGCTGAACGCAGGGATGTGGAGAAATCGTCGCGCGTGCGGGCCGGTCGGTTGTAGCGTGCGTAGATGCCCTCAATGATGACGACGCTCGACGGGTTCCCCGTCCCGGTAGCCGTGGCTGGTCCGGAACAGGGCGTCGTGGTCGTCATCCTGGGTGACGAGGAGCGCATCCCCGCCGCGTACGACGCGGTCTGCGAACGGCTGCACACCGCGTCGCTTCGGACGGTCGTCATCGGTCTCGACCCCCGCCTGACCCCCAAGTCTGTGGTCGGCATCCTCGACGCACTGGGTATCGGGTGGGCCGTGGTGGTGGGCGACCGCGCCGGCGGCGACCTGGCCTGGGAGCTCGCCGCGACGAAGCTGGGCCGGTTCGTCGGCCTGGTGGTGATCGATCGCGGCCATCCTCGCGCGGCCGATCGCGACGGCGCGGTTCGAGACGGGCACTGCCCGCCGGTGGAGATCGGCACCACGGTTCTGGTCAGTTCCCCGGCCGCGCGGGCGGTGGCGCGCGCCAGCCAGCAGTATGTCTACGCCGAGTACCGCGTGGTGCATTTGGGCCGGCGGACAGTGCAGGAGTCGACGGCACAGTTGGCCGCCGAGATCGTGTTGCGCACCAGTACCTGGTAGTCGGGTGGCTTCGCCGAACAGCAACTCGCGCAAGCGGTTTGCGGCGGCTCGTGGCCGCTGGCGGCACCGCGGGGGATAGGATGCGTGGTGGTGAACGTCTCTGGGCGCCCGGTGGTGGGCCTGACCTCGTACCTGGAGCGGGTGCGGACCGGCATCTGGGACGTGCCGGCGGGTTATCTGCCCGCCGATTACTTCCAGGGTGTCGTGATGGCCGGCGGGGCCGCGGTGTTGCTGCCGCCGCAACCGGCGGAACCGGAGACGGTCGGCCCGGTGCTCGACGGTCTGCACGCGCTGGTGATCACGGGCGGCTACGACGTGGATCCCGCCGCCTATGGCCAACAACCGCATCCGGCCACCGATCAGCCGCGCGCCGCCCGCGACGCCTGGGAATTCGCGTTGTTGCGCGGCGCGCTGGACCGGGGACTGCCGGTGCTGGGCATCTGCCGCGGTGCGCAGGTGCTCAACGTGGCGCTGGGCGGCACCCTGCATCAGCACCTGCCGGAGGTTCTCGGGCACGACGGTCATCGGGCGGGCAACGCGGTGTTCAACAGGATGGCGGTGCGCACCGCCGCGGGCAGCCGGCTGGCCGCGCTGGTGGGGGAGACCACCGATGCTCCGTGCTACCACCATCAGGCGATCGACGAAGTCGGTGAGGGGCTGATGGTCAGCGCCTGGGATGCCGACGGCGTCGTCGAGGCGCTGGAGTTGCCCGGGGACCGTTTTGTGCTTGCGGTGCAATGGCATCCGGAACAGTCCCTGGACGACTTGCGCCTCTTCACCGCGATCGTGGACGCCGCGCGGTCGTATGCCGGGCGCGCGGGCTGACCCGAGCGCTACGCGACCGTTCCGCGGTAGACGGCCATCGGCGCCGCGGCGGTCGCCCAGACCGGCGGTACCGACAACGCCCCGACCGACGTCGCGCCGCCGGCCCGCGCGGTGATCGTCCCGCCGCGAACGCCACGATGGTCGGGCGCCAGGCAGCGCAACGCCGCCGCCTTGTTGAGCGAATTCAGATAGCCGATCGCGACGCCCGACGGCGCGGTGAGTGAGCTCAGTTTCGACAGCGGGCAGGTCGCCGACGCGAGGGAGACGTCGAACGTGGCCAGCGGCGACCGGGACAGCGCCCGCAGCGCGCCGGGCGCGGCTGCGATCAGCTGCCGCCCCGCCGATACGACCTCCGGCCCCGAGTCCAGCGCCCACGTGCCGTGGCTCGCGCTGCCGGGCGGCAACGTGAACGGCACGATGGCCGCGGCGTCGGCCGATGCCGCGGCGTAGGCATACATGGCGGCGGCGTCCTGTGCCCACATCCGTTCGTAGTCGGCCTCGGCGGCGGCGATCGCCGGGGTCACCAGACCCAGGGAGTTCGCCATGATCAGCGATGTGCGCCGCGCCCGGTTGGCGTCGATCGACGACGGCGGCACCGTTGCCGCTAACGCCCTTTCGTGTGCGCCGGCCGCAGCGGCGGCCTGGGCGGCCGCCTGCTCGGCGCGTATCGCGGTGGCGTTGAGCCAGTCGAGGTAGGACGCGGCGGCTTCGGGCGCGCCGGCCGGGCCCTCCCAGCTGGCCAGCAGCTTCGAGGTAACCGCCCGGTAGTCCGCGACCGCGGTGTGCAGCCGGGTGGCCAGGCGGGCCCAGGCCGTCGCGGCTTCGGCCATCGGTCCCGAGCCGGGGCCGGCATGCAGTTGTCCGGAAATGATTTCGGGCGGGAGCATCGTGACGTTCATCGCTATCTCTGCCTAACGACGGCGGTGGGGCCGCGGTTCGAAGGGGACTCTTCTGTTGGGACGTAGGCCCGGGGGTTACAGGCCTGCCTGCCAAGGAGCCCTCAGCGACGAGCGACGCAGAGCAGCGTCAACAGATTTCGGTCGGTCGGAACCGCCCCGGGCGCACGCGATGGTGCGCGGGGCAGCCGAAATACCGCGGCCGCAAACGAAGTCGGTAACGGCGACCCGATCGATGGCGGCGATGAGCGGGCCCAGGTCGGCGGCCGATCCCGCGTCATCCACGCGGTCTTGGTGGTCTTGTGATGTGTCGGCGAGGAGCCCGGGGCGGCGGGGCCCGGATCGTGCGCTTGCACGTGCGCGGCACTCACCCGGGCGAGTCCGGAGACCGCGCTCCCACGCGATGCCCAACCCACGGTCACCGCGCAGAACACACCGAGCACCGCGACGACTGCGATGATTGACCGCAATCGTCGAGTTCCACGGGTGTCGCCGACTGTCACAGTGGCCCGAACCTACAACACGAGCCTTGGGCGACAAGCCCAGCGAGCTGTGAAAACGATCAAAGTCCGGTGTGGGTTCGAGGCTGCCCGCCCATGCGGCGCAGGGGTTCAGCCGGTCGCTTGTCCACCGCATGCGGTTCCGCGGCGGGCAGCCAGGCCTGCGGCGCCGACAACCCGCCGATCGAGGTCGCGCGTCCGAAACACACCAGCACCGCCGCGCGATTGGTCTTGCGCGCCTTCGACGCCGCAACACCGATGGCCACCGCGAGGGGGATGCTGGCTTCCCGGGCGAAACCGGTGCGCAGGGAACTCAGCTTGGACAACGGCGATGACATCGACAGCACAGCCGTGCGGAATCGCCGGCAAGATGCCGAGGATAGCCCGTCGAGCGCCGCAGGCAGCATCGAAACTAGTTCCGCGCCAGCCGATATCACCCCGTCACCGTCGGCGGCAGGCGGCGACGTAAAGGGCGTCACGGTCGTGGCGGCCGCAGCGGCAGTGGCGTAGGCGTACATGGCGGCGGCGTTCTGCGCCCACAGCTGGTCGTAGCGTGCCTCCGCCAACGCGATCGCCGGGGTGTTCTGGCGCAGGTGGTTGGTCGTCACCAGCGACCTTCGCAATGCCCGGTTGGCGACGAGGGTCTGCGGCGGCACTGTCGCGCCCAACGCCCACTCATACGCATCGGCTGCCGCACCGGCGCGGGCGGCGGTTTGCTCCGCCAATGCGGCGGTGGCCTGCAGCCACGCTACGTACGGTGCCGTCGTGTCGCCCATCTGCACCGCGGCGGGGCCGCGCAGGCCGTCCAGCAGCCCCGCGGAAACGAGGTACTTCGTCGCGGCATCGCGGAGCTGGGCGGCCAGCCTCTGCCACGTCGTGGCCGCGCTCAGCAGTGACGCGGCGCCGGGGCCGGAATACATTCGTGCGGTGTTGAGCTCCGGGGGTAGCGCGCCGAAGTCCACCGCTATCTGCCCCCGGCAGGGGCGCGGCGGGTGGGCGCTAATCCAGTGGGCGTTGGGGGAGTTTGCTGCAAACATGACTTCCTTGGGTAGGTAGCGACCGGCGTTCCTCGTCGGGTCGGGAGTTGCGCGCATGCCGACGGGCGTTGGCCGCGTCGGCCAGACATGGCTACGAGGGGCTCAGATTGCCGATCAGCGCCGGGACACGCAAAACTTGGTCAAGAGGTCTTGACCTGCAAGGAAAGTCGAGGGTGCGCGCGACGGGCATGCGTCGAGGGGCCGTTGCGCCCCAGCGGCCGACGCGAGTGACGACAGCGTCCACGACCAGCGCGGCACCGACAGCGAGAAGGTCGTCGGCCGATCACGCTTCAATCCCGCGCTCTTGAAAGCCTTGTCGTCGTTGAGGGTGGAGCCGAAGTCGGGATGGCTGTGCGGTGTCGAACCGTCCCGGATTTGTGGCCCGGTGTCGGTGGCCGCAATCGACACCGCCACGTGCTGCGGTGGGCCGGCCGTCGCCGCAACCTGCAACGCCCAGAATCCGAAGGCAGCGGCGAAAAGGGACAGTGCAGCAATCACGGCCACAGCCGACCGGCGTGGCCTGTGCGAAGGTCTGCCTGCACTACGGAAACTCACAGTGCTGCCACCGTAGCAGCGCGGGGTGGGTGGTGGGCCGGCGAGTTCCCTTTGAAAGGGCTTAAAGATAGCGCAATTTCGGCTGTGAGCGTCTCCCGGGAAACGGCCGCGCGGCGGCACGGCGGCGACTAGTGAGCCGCGGCAGGGGATTTGAAGACGATCAGCGGGATGGCCGTTTCGGCGGGCGTCGCCGCACCGTGAAAGCCTATGAGGCGAGCCGTTTCCGGCGGCTCGTGCCCGGTCGCCAGCACGGCGGCATCGCCGGTGCAGACCACGACGACATCACCGATGCGCGCCAGGTGCGCCGGGCTGACCGGTCCGAACATCCCGGAGGCCACCGCCTGCTCGCGGCTGTACACGTGCGCCCGGCCGTCGAGCAGCTCGCTCCAGGCCGCCTGCACATCGGCCGCGGCGCCCGGCTCGGTGTGCAGGTAGCGAACCCTCGGCTCGCCCGCGACCACGCGGACTCCCGCGGCCAGCCGCGGGTCGGTGTCGAGGTCGACCCGCGCGTCCAGTGGAACGTTGAAACCGCCGTGGTCGGCGGTCACCAGCAGCGCCGTGTTCGGTGGCAGCGCCTCGACCAGGCGGGTGAGCAGCGTGTCCACCTGGGCCGCCGCTTCGTGCCACTGGGACGATCCGACGCCGAATACGTGGGCCGCGGTGTCCAGGGCCGCGGTGTAGCCGTAGACCAGGCCCGGCGCCGCGCGCAACTCGTCGGCCACCGCCCGCGCGTTGTCGTCGGTCGGCTGGATCGGGCGGAACTCGGCGCCGCGGTACGCCGCCTCGGTCAGCCCACTGCCCATGAACGCGGCCGGCAGGACGGCGCGCGCGCTCACGCCGGCCTTGTTGAGCCGCCCGAACCAGGTGGGTAGGGGCTGCCACTCGGCGTGCGGTGGGTCGTCACGCCACAGGATGTGGTTGAGCACCCGATCGGTGCCCGGCACGTTCAACGTGAAGCCCAGGATCCCGTGCTCGCCGGGCTGCGCCCCCGTGCCCATCGACACCAGGCTGGTCGGGGTAGTCGACGGAAAGGTACAGGTGAGCTCCGTGAGGTGGCCGGTCTGCCCGGCGAACACGGAGGCGAGCAGCGGGGCGCTACCGGCCAGCTCCGCAAGCAGGTGCCAGCCCAGGCCGTCGACCAGCACCACCGCGACGCGATCGACCTGATCGGTGCCGACCCAATCGGTCAGGCCCAACTTGTCGACGGCGCCCGGCGCGCCGAGCAGCGCACCGGCGGCGGGCAGCACATCGCAAAGGGAATCGGGCACGGGGGCCAGTCTGGCACGAGCAGGTCCCCAATGGCGGCGACCCACTTCGCCCGGTATGGCCGCGCTCGTGATCGCCGCCGACCCTAACGGCGGCGACCCACTTCGCCCGGCATGGCCGCGCTCGTGATCGCCGCGACGCGCGCCAGTCGCTCGCTCGTCACCCGCAGCTGGCGATCGGTTGCGTCGGCGAGGGCGCGGACCTGCCGCGGTGACAGACGGCCACACAGCCGCCCCCAGTGCAGCGCGACCTCGTCGCCCGCACCGACATCCGGCACCGCGCTGTACCCGTCGACCCAGACGTCGAACACAGCGGACGACGGTTCGGACAGGGCCATCCCGTCGCCGTCGAGCACCAGAGTTCGGCGCAGCACCTCGATGCGATCGCGGTCGCGGGAAAGCACGGTTCCCCAGGTAATGCGGCAGTTGTCGAGCACGTTCAGGGGATGTTCGTCCATACCCCGGCCCAGGAACCGCGTCCACGGGTACACGCCGAACACGTGAAAACAGTGGTTGGCGGCGGCCTCACCGGCCAGGTCCGGCGTCAGGTGGGACCAGTAGCGGCCCGCCTGCGGGCCGATGATCGCCAGCAACGCGGTGAAGAAGTCCCGGGGGTCCAGGTCGGCGCCGACGCCGCCGCCCAGCCAGTACGACTCGACGAGCCGGTAATCCAGCGGGTCGGCGATCCCGGTCAGGCTCGACAGCACCCGCAGGTACGGCCACGCCCCGGAGAACTTCGTCGCGGCCCGGCGCACCTCGTCGACCGAACCGTCGCGCAGGGTGGCTCCCAGCGGGGGACCGCAATAGCCCAGCGCGTTGGGCGCGTACGCGTAGCGCGCGAACATTTCTGGGCCGTCGGTGTCACCGGTCAAGCGCGCCCCACCAGCTTGACCGCGTCCCGATGCATGCGCCCGAAGTTGTAGTAGGCCGCGCACGCGCCCTCGGGCGACACCATGCAGGTGCCGATCGGGGTCTCCGGGGTGCACGCCGTGCCGAAAACCTTGCACTCCCAGGGCTTGAGCACCCCCTTGAGCACCTCGCCGCACTGGCACGCCTTGGGATCGGCGACCCGCACGCCCGGCATCGCGAACCGCAGTTCGGCATCGAATCCCGAAAAGTCGTCGTGCAACCGCAGCGCGCTTTGTGAGATGAAGCCCAGCCCGCGCCACTCGAAGTGGGGCCGCAGCGCAAAAACCTTGCCCATCAACGCCAAAGCGGCGGGATTGCCCCGCTCGGGCACCACGCGCGTGTACTGATTCTCCACTTCGCAGCGGCCCTCGCGGATCTGAGTCAACAGCATCGCGACCGCGGCCAGAATGTCCAGAGGTTCAAACCCGGCCACCACCAACGGCTTTCGGTACACCTCCGGCACGAACCGGTAGGGTCGGTTGCCGACCACCGTGGACACGTGCCCGGGGCCGATGAACCCCGACAGGCGCAGGTCCGGCGACTCGAGGATGGCCTTGATCGGCGGGACGATCATCACGTGGTTGCAGAACACGCTGAAATTGCTCAGTTTCAGGTCGCGCGCCCGGACCAGGGTGACGGCCGTCGACGGTGCGGTGGTTTCGAAACCGATGGCGAAGAACACCACGTGCTTGTCGGGATTGTCGAGCGCGATCTTGAGCGCGTCCAGCGGGGAGTAGACGAACCGCACGTCGGCGCCGCGCGCCTTGGCGTCCAGCAGGCTGCCGTGCGATCCGGGCACGCGCATCATGTCGCCGAAGCAGGTGAAGATCACGTCGGGTTGGCCGGCCAGCCACATGGCATCGTCGATGCGGCCCATCGGGATCACGCAGACCGGGCAGCCGGGGCCGTGCACCAGCTCGACGTTCTCGGGCAGCAGGTGCTCGATGCCGTGCCGGTAGATCGTATGCGTGTGTCCGCCACACACTTCCATGAACTTGAACTGCTCGCCGTCGGCACCGGCCAAGCGCTCGATGGCGCCCAGCAGTTTGCGGGCCGCGGCCGGATCACGGAACTCGTCAACGAATTTCATGACGGTCCTTTCTCAGACGATCGATGAGGAGTCGAAGGCTTGGATTTCGGTGTCGTAGGCGTCGCCGAGCTTCTTGACGGCGGCCAGCGTGAGCAACGCCTCGGTCTCGTCGATCTTGGCCATCGCGAACCCGACGTGGACCAGGACCCAGTCGTCGGGTTCGGGCATGTCGTCGGAGAGCAGCCGCACACTGATGGTGCGCTGCACGCCGCTGACGTCGACCTTCGCCAAATAGTCACCGGGATCGGTGATCTCGACGATCCGCCCCGGAATTCCCAAACACATGGTCAGCTCCTTCAGCAAATCCTCGGCAGGGGGTCGCCGACGAGCATGTCGACGATCCGTGTTCCGCCGAATCCGGTTCGCAGCACCACGCTTTCGGCCGGTTCGGTGACGATTTCCCCGACCTCGGCCGCGTCGGCGCCCAAGGGATGCGACCTCAGGGCCTCGAGCCCGGCCGCCGCCTCCTCCGGCGCGACGACCGCGACGAACTTGCCCTCGTTGGCGACGTAGAGCGGGTCGATGCCGAGCAGCTCGCAGGCGCCGTTCACCATGGGCGCCACCGGAAGTCGTTCCTCTTCGAGCAGCACCCCGAGGCCACAGGCCTGGGCCAGTTCGTTGCAGACCGTGCCCACCCCGCCCCTCGTCGCATCACGCAGCCAGCGGGTGGACGGCGCGGCCGCCATCAACAGCTCCACCAGCGGGCTGACCGACGCGGTGTCGGAACCGATGTCGGCCTCGATGGCCAGGTCGCCCCGCGCCAGCATGACCGCCATGCCGTGGTCGCCCATCGAGCCCGACAGCAGCAGCTTGTCACCGGGCCGCACCGACGCCGCGGACAGCGTGCGTCCCGCGGGAATGACACCGGCCCCCGCGGTGGTCACGAACAGGCCGTCGGCGGCGCCCTTGGGCACCACCTTGGTGTCACCGGTGACGATTTGCACCCCCGCCTTCGCCGCCGCCGCCGCCATGTCGGCGACGATCTCCTTCAATTCGGTGATGGGGAAACCCTCTTCGAGGACGAACGCCGCCGAGATCCACGACGGCACGGCACCGGCCATCGCGAGGTCGTTGCACGTGCCGTGCACGGCGAGGGCGCCGATGGAGCCGCCCGGGAAGCGCCTGGGCTGCACCACAAACGAATCCGTCGACATCGCAAGGCGTTCACCGCTCGGCAGCGTCAGGACCGCGCTGTCACCGAGTGACTCCAGCAGCGGGTTGCGGAACGCCTCCACGAACACCGCGTCCACCAGCGCCGCCGACGCCTTGCCGCCAGCGCCGTGCGCCAGCGTCACGTGGTCGTCGAGCAACCGGGGCCGGCGCCTGCGGAAGGACTCGATGCGCTCAATCACCTCGCCCTCGGCGAATCGTGGCCCCGACGAAAGGTATTCACCCGCCGACTTGTTCATGCCGCCCCCATGCCTTGCTTGCCGCCCAACTGTTGGTGCACGCTCAGCCACAGCTGATAGCCCAGCAGCGCTTGCGATTCCTGGATCCGGTGCACGCTCTGCGAACGAACGACGAAGCAGGCATCCACATTCGGATTGTTCGCGAACGCGCCGCCGTCGTAGCCGGCGAATCCGATGGTGTACAGGCCACGTTGACGCGCCTCGGCCAGCGCGGCGAGCAGGTTGGGCGAACCGCCGCTGGTCGACATGGCGATCGCGATGTCACCGGCCCTGGCGCGGGCGATCAACTGCCGGGCGAACACCAACTCGAATCCGACGTCGTTGCCCAGCGCGGTGAGGATCGCCTGATCGGTGGTCAAGGGCCACGCGGGCAACGGCATGCCGACCGGCGGCCGGGCGAACAGCCTCGCCAGGGTGGTGGAATCGGTGCAGCTGCCGCCGTTTCCGAAGGTGAACATGCGCCCGCCCGCCGCGAAACGGCGCGCGATCTCGGTGGCGGCCCGATCGAGCACCGCGGCGTTCGCGTCCAGCGTCGAGCGCCGCAGCGCCAGACTTTCGGCCGCCTTCGCCTGCGCCGACGCGGCCAGGTCAGCCAGCAGCGAGGCGGGATCGTCTTCCTGAGCGTCGATGAACGGATACAGGAAGTTGGTGGGCTCGTCACTCATGTATGCCCTCCTCCTCTATGCGGGCGATCGCCATGCCGGCGTGCACCAGCATCAAGTCCCCGGCGGCGACGGGGTCGATCAGGGTGGTCAGCACGTTCTCGATGCCGCGCGCGGTGCGCACCGTGGCGTGCCCGTCGACCGACGCCGTCACCGCCTCGCCGGGACGCCCCTCGTCGCTGCAGGTGACGCAAACCGATTCGGCGCACTCGGGTTTGAGCAGGCCGGGGTGCTCGAAGCACACGTGGGTCAGTTCCCACAGCAGGTGATAGAACAGCACAAAGCCACCCGTCGCGGGCACCCGCGGATCGGGGTCGTCGAGCCACAGCACGTGGTCGGCCATGCCCGCGCCGGGGCGTTCGCCGCTGCCGATCCAGATCGTGGTGGCGCCCCACGCCGGCGAGCGCCGCATCACCGAGCGGACCTGCGCGTCGTCGGCTCCCGAAACCGCGACCACGATGTCGCCCGGCCGCACGGACACTCGCACCAGGTCCACCAGGTCGGGTCCGGTCAGCGCCACCGCGGGCAGCGCCCGTTTGCCCATGATCACCGGGTGCACGAACTCGACCGCGATGTGCAGCGCGTGCGGCTCCCACGACGGCGCGATGGACCACATGGTGGCGCCCGCCGCGAAGCGCTTGGCGAGCGTGAAGGCGGTGGCGGCGAGGTCGTCGGCCAATTCGGCGCCCAGCCCGCGATCGATGGCTGTGGTGGTCATTTGTCAGCCCTCCTCCCGCGCCGTCAGCATGGCGATCACGGCCTGCCCGAGGGCGAGCCCGCCGTCGTTGGGCGGAACGATGTGGTGGGTCAGCACCTCGAATCCCGCCAGCTGCAACCGCTGACGACACGCTCTCCGCAACAACACGTTCTGGAATACCCCACCGGTGAGGCCGACCAACCGGGTGGCGCCGGCCACCTGACCGACCACCTTGACGACGGCGTCCGCGACGGCGTCGTGAAAAGCAGCGGCCAGCAGCGCGGGTCGCGTGCCGCTGTACAGCGCCGACACCAACGTCTGCACCATGGGGGCGGGGTCTATCACCCCGTCGGCGCCGACCGCGAGCGGCAGCGACGGCCTGGTCTGGGTACCCGCCGATTCCGCCAGCGCCTCCAGCTCGATGGCGGCCTGGCCTTCGTAGTCGATGCGGTGCCGCACGCCCAGCAGCGAGGCGACCGCGTCGAACAGGCGGCCCATGCTCGAACAGGGCACACATCCGGTTCGCGTCTCCAATTGCGAACGGGTCAGGCGCAATTCGTCCGGCGTCGCGGCCACGACGGGGGCCAGGTCGGGTGTCCAGTCGATGCCTGCCGACCACAACTGCGACAGCGCCATCCGCCACGGGTTGCGGACGCCCGCATCACCGCCGGGCAGTGGTACCGCCGAGAGGTGGCCGGCCCGGACGAATCGCTGGCTGTCGCGGCCGAGCTGGAGAATCTCCCCGCCCCAGATGGTCTGGTCGCACCCGTAACCCGTGCCGTCGAAGGAGACCCCGACGACGGGTTCGCCGATGCGCCCGTGCTCGGCCAGCAGCGACACCACGTGCGCGTGGTGGTGCTGGACGAGGTCCAGCGGTCGACCGTCCGCCCGGCGCTCCGCCCAGCTTCGGGTGTGATACCCGGGATGCAGGTCGGCGGCCAAACGCGCCGGCTCACCACGTATCTCGCTGAGTTGGTGCACCGCCCGCTCGAACGCGCGCAGCGTCTCCCAGGTGCCCATGTCGCCGATGTGCCCGGACAGGTAGGCGCGCGAGCCGTCGGTGAGGCAGAAGGTGTTCTTCAATTCCCCGCCGACGGCCAGCACCGCCGGGCCCTCGACATTCAAGTCGACCGGCAGCGGTGCATACCCGCGGGACCGCCGGATCGGCAGTTCGCACCCGACGCCCTCGTCCTTCAACACCCGCACCACCGAGTCGTCGCACGGCACGTGGATCGGGCGGTCGTGGTCGAGGACCGCATCACAGAGTGCCGGAAGTCGTTGTCTGGCATCGTCATCGGTGAAACAGATGGGTTCGTCGGATCGGTTGGCGCTGGTGAGCACCAGCGCGGCGGGGGCCGGGTCGGCGGCGCCGGGCACGCGCGCCAGCAGCAGGTGATGGATGGGGGAGTACGGCAGCATCAGTCCCAGCAGCGGGCTGCCCGGAGCCACGGCGTCGGCGATCGGCGCGATGTCGTTCGGGGATCGGCGCCTCAACAGCACGATCGGACGGGCGGGACCCTGCAGCACGGCGGCCTCGTCGTCGTCGACGCGGGCGTAGCGGCGAGCGATCTCCAGATCACGGATCAGCATGGCAAACGGCTTGGCGCCGCGCGCCTTTCGCGCCCGCAGCGCGGTGACCGCCGCCTCATCGCTGACGGCGCAGGCCAAGTGGTAGCCGCCGACGCCCTTGATGGCCACCACCGCACCGGCGGCCAGCGCGCGTTGGGCGGCCGCCAGCGCCGCGTCCGACCCGTCGACGCGTCCGCCCGCCGACCGGAACGACAGGGACGGCCCGCATTCGGGGCAGGCGATCGGCTGCGCGTGGAAGCGGCGGTCCGCCGGGTCGTGGTATTCGGCGGCGCAGCGCGCACACATGGTGAACCCGGACATGGTGGTGGCCGGGCGGTCGTAGGGCAGCTCGCGAACGATGGTGAACCGCGGCCCGCAGTTGGTGCAGGTGATGAAGGGGTGGCGGTAGCGCCGGTCACGGTGGTCGAAGAGTTCGGCGACGCAGTCGCCGCACGTGGCGATGTCGGGCGGAATCGGCGTCGCCTCGCCGGGGACGTCCCGGCTGGCCACGATCCGGAACCCGCGGCCGGCGCCGGCGTCGGCGGCGAGCTCGCTCACCGTGACGTCGCTGATCCGGGCCAGCGGTGGCGCCTCGGCACGGAGGCGGCGGCCGAATTCAGCCAGGCGTGCGGGCTCGCCCTGCACCTCGAGGAACACCGCGCCCGAATCGTTGCCGACGAAGCCGGACAGGCCGAGTTCGGTCGCGATGCGATGGACGAAGGGCCGGAAGCCCACCCCCTGCACGACACCGGTCACGGTGAAGCGCTGCCGAACGTCGCGGTGCCGCAGCAGCAGGGGGGACGAGGTCATCTCAGCCGACCTCCGGAAAGTCCGTGCGGCCCCGGCCCATCAGCTCCAGACCCGCCAGCGCCTGTTCGGCGCCCGCGCGGTCCGTCTTCTCGACGGCGAAGCCCATGTGGATGATTATCCAGTCGCCGGGCGCGAACGTCTCCTCCGGCAGCATGCCGACGTTGACCCTGCGCTGTTCGCCGGTGACGTCGACCAGGGCCAGCTGCCCTTCGAAGCCGTCCAGCATCCGGATCACTTGGCCGGGGATCCCTAAACACATGGCTCAGTGCTTTCTCGGCTGGTTGCGGCCGAGTGCGCCCGCAACGCCGCGACAATCTCCTCGACGGCCCGCGCGGCCCGCGGAACCGCCTGGGCCACCGGCTCGGTGAGGCCGATGCCCTCCTCGACGCTGCCGGCCTCGCACCCGACGACGACCGTGTAGGGCGGATCGCCGCCCAGCGCCCGCAGGCTGGCGAACACCGCGGCCGGATCCATGCTGTGGCCGTCGAAACCCATTGCGGTGGAATCTGCTTCATGATCGGCCTGGAAGACGTGCAACGTGCCGGGATTGCCGCGGCTGGGGACCGCGTCGACGAGCACCAGGGTGTCCCAGTCCTCGAGCAGGTCGTAGGCGAGGTGCATCCCGCGGATGCCGTAGTCGGTGACGCGGACGCTCGCACCGTCCTGCGGGATCTCGGCGGTGCGGATCACCTCTGATCCGAATCCGTCGTCACCCAGGAAGATGTTGCCGATGCCCGCTACCAGGATGCGCGCTGTCATTTCAGCAGCCGGTTACATCCGCCTCAGTTTCAGGTAGCGGCGGGCATCGGGCAGGGATGTCACCCCAAGCACCACTCCGATCGCCACCACCAACGCGATGATCGCGATGAATATCCAACCCAGGATCTCCATCTCGGACTCCTTTCACGAGTTTGCCGGGCTGCGTTGAGCTTCCAGAGGCTCGATTTCGTCGGGGGAGAAGTACAGGTAGCGGCCGTACCAGTCATGCAGGTCGGCGGCCGGGTCGTCCTCGACGACGACCGCGACGTGCTTGGTGCCGTCGACGTCCTCGTGCACCGAGGTGACGCGGGCGGTCTTGCCCGCGACGAAAATGTCCTGCGCGTCGGCGTTGCGCCTCGGCCGCAACCGGACCCGGCTGCCGCGCGCTACGCGGACCCCGTTCACCAGCACCGCATCGATTTCCGGGCGTACGGCGTTATCGGCCAGCGGATCCCACCAATCGACCCCGTCAGGGATCTCCGGGACCAGCCCCGAGATCGCGTGCGGATCACGCAGCACGCCGTGCAGGCGAGCCATCGCGTCGGGAGACATGGCGTCACATTGGTCGATGATCCGCGCCGCCCGTGGATCGGTGGCCCGGGCCTGCGCCTTCTCCTCGTCCGTCATGGTCATCACGCGCAGGGTCAGGATCTCGTCGATCTCGGTGCAGTCATACAGGGCGGTATCGCTCTGCTCGGCGACCTCCGGGTGGTCGTAGAGGATGATCGGCGAGATCAACAGCAGGTCGCGGCCGCCGGGCGGGCCGGCCAGCACCGGAAAGCAGCGGTGCTGGCTGCACCGGGATGCCGCATCGACGGCCGCGGGCGGCGGCTCGAGCAGCGAAACGAACTGCCCGCCTGCGAGTTCGGCGATGACGTGTGTTCCGATCATGGACCGCGCGATCGCGTCGTTCTTGTCCGCTGCACCGTCGCCGATGTTGCTGACCCGCACCGACACCCGGCACAGGTCGCCGTCCGCCTCGCTGGCGACCGTGAGCACGCCACGTACCTCCCGTCGTTGCCGCACCAGGCGCCCGCCATCGAGAAATTCGATGTCGGTGCCCGCGTCCGCCGTCACCGACAGTGTCCATGGCCCGCCGTCGAGGGCGACAGGGCCGAAGGACCTTTCGCATTCGACCGCTTCGTCCCAGGTCAGCCACGACCCGCCCGGGGTGGCGAGCTCGTCGACGGGCTCGTATTCCCCGGGGGAGACTTCGCGCTCGGCCCGGCGGTGCTGCAACTGCAGGAACCGCACCATCAGGGTCAGCTCCCCGGCGCCGTCGACCAGAAAATGTGCTGCCAGGGTGTCGTCCTCGCCCAGTCCGGCCTGCGCGGCCCCCGGCGGGCCCAGAACGCCGAACTGCCAGCGTGATTGGTTCTTGGTCGAGGTGCCGCGGTACGGGTAGAGCAGATAGCCCTCGTAAAGCACCGCGTCGGCGACGGCGCGGGCCCGGTCCCAGTCGGCCGTCATTGCGCCGTCTCCCGGTCCGCGTCCAGCAGTGAGGTGATCGCGTGGTCGAGGTCGAGCAGCCCGTGCGCCGACTTGTAGGTGGCCAGGGCGGTGATGGTTTCGTGGCTCAGCCGCAGCCAGCCGGCGTTAGGGTAGTGCTGGGCCATCAGCTGCCGCCACACCGTGACCGGCATGTCGTAGCGGCATTCACAGTCCCACGGAACTTGCTGGACGGAAAATCCGCGTTCGGATTTGACGAAAATCGTTCCGCTGAAGAGGAATTGGAGCGGTAGCGCACCGTCGCGCAGCGCATGCAGATATTTGGCGGCGGCAACTTCGAAATCGTAGGTGCAATCCAACGGCAGCGCCACCGTCGTGTTGCCGGCGAAACCCTGCACCATCGCGGTGCAGTGCTGCCAGAGGAAGGTGCGCTGGGTGCTCGCCCACCGTTCGCGCGGCCCGAACAGGTCCAGCAACCCGTCGGCTTCGGCGTCGGAGTACGAGCGCCGCAGCGGCTCGATGCGGACCTGGCAGCGCAGGGCGATCGCGTGCACCGGGTCGACCGCGCCACCACCGGTGTCCACGGCGACCCGCGCCGTCAGCACCGGGCTGACGGTGTACGGCTCCGGCGCCACGTCCAGGACCGAGAAGTCGACGTCCATCATGGCGGTGTTCTCACAGCGCGCGCTTCGAGGTGGGAGAAGAAGCCGTCGATGAACTCGCGCGCCTCCTGCCCTCCGTCGAACCCACGCCACAGCATGCGCAGCCGCCCGACGAATTCGTAGCAGGCGTCGATGGGGACGAGATAACTTTGCGGCGCGCCGGATTCGGGGACCCGGACCAACAGCGCCTCGACGTCGTCGGCCAGCAGGCGCACCCGGGCGTCGGCGCCGCTGAGCGTGTCCCAAACATCCAGCGCGAGTTCGGATTCGCAAGCGCCGGCCGGTCCGGGATAGAAGGCGACGGTGCGCCCGAGTGCGGAGTTCCTGAAGAAGAAGGCGACACCCACCGGGATCTGCAGCGCCTCCCAGGCGCGGCGATCCAGCGCGAAGCCCGGGAATGACAGATACCGGTCGGGCACCGCGCGGTAGCGGAGTTCCGCCCGGGAGTCGGTGAACAGCAGATAGCAGGCGCGGCATACGCACATGAGCTGGCGGTCGGCCACGTTCACCACGTGCTGGTGTGCGTCGGCGATCGATTCCGAGCACATCTCACAGCGCTCCCCGGCCGGTTCGGGGGCCGCGCGGTTGCTGCGGATGCGAGTCAGGACCTCGTACGGGGTCGTCATGCCGGGGCGCCCATCGGTTCGGCCAGCGCTACCGATGGCACCCCATCGCGACGCAGCAGGGGGAGCGGCTCGAGGTGAGCTCCATTGGGGCCGGCGCCCGCATGCACGACGTCGAACTGTGTGCCGCAGCGCGGGCAGCCCAACAGCGTCTCGCGCAGTCGTGCACCCGCCAACGAGCCGTCACACACCGGACAGTGGTCGCGGTAGGCCAGCGGCAGGTCGCCGACCCTGCACACCAACAGCGGGGTGTCCGACACCAGGAATCCCGCTACCTCGCCTGGCTGCAGCTCGGCCAGTTCGGGTACCGGGTACCAGGTCGAGCCGGTCGAATGCAGATGGGCCAGCAGCGATTCGGCGGGTATCACGGCCGGGCCGGGCGCGGATTCGGCGGTCAGCACCTCGATCGACGAGACCTCGGGCGCGGCGGCGCGCACCGCGTCCTGGACCGCCAATTCCAGCGTCACCGCCGATGACGGACAGCTCTTGCAGCTGCCGGTGAATGCGAGGCGCACGGTATCGCCGTCGACTCCGATCAGGTCGACGTCACCGCCGTGCGAGCCCAGGTACGGCCGCACCCGGTCGAGCGCGTCGGCCACCCTGCGGTGCACGTCGTGGGGGTGCAGGCCGTGGACCAGGAGCAGGCTGGCCACCAGGTCGTCGGTGGCCAGCCGCTCGGCCAGGCCGGGGCCTGGTCCGTCCCGAGGGCCCTCTTGGGCCAGCAGCATGATCCGTTCCAGCCCGGCCCCGTAGAGCCCGGCCACTTCCCGGACCAACTCCCTCGCGCGTTCCTGCGCAGCCGGCCCACCCGCCGCGCAGGAATCCAGCAGGGTCTGGATCCGATCGCCCGCCGTGCGCCAACGCGCCGCACTGTCGTCAAGGGTTTCCGGGCGATCCACCATCTCCTCACTCCCCGACGGGTGACTGAGTTGGCGTGTGCAGTCTCTCCAGCGTCTTGCCCTTGCCCAGATACATGTGCACGCCACAGGGCAGGCACGGATCGAAGCTGCGCACCGTGCGCATGACGTCGATGCCCTTGAAGTTCTCCCGGCTGTTCTCCTCGAAGATCGGTTGACCCTGCACCGCGTCCTCGTACGGCCCGGGCGTGCCGTAGCTGTCGCGCGGGTTGGCGTTCCACGGGGTGGGCGGGTAGGGGTGGTAGTTGGCGATCTTGCCGTCCCGGATCACCAGGTGGTGGCTGAGCACGCCGCGCACCGCCTCGGTGAACCCGCATCCGATGGCTTCGTCGGGCACCTCGAAGCGCTCCCACGTCTTGGTGCGGCCGGCGCGGATCTCGGTCAACGCCTTCTCGGCGAAGTACAGCGCGCACGCCGCCGCGTAGGCCTGGAAGTAGGTGCGCGCCCGGTCCCGCTCGATGGTGTTGCTGCCGTATTTGGGCACCTTCCACTCGAACTCGACCGGGCCCTTGAGCGCGGTCTTGGGCAGGTTGATCTTGACGCTGTTGCCGGTCGCCTTGACGTAGCCGATGTCGACCAGGCCGGCCAGCGCGGTCGACCACAATCGGGCCAGCGGGCCGCCGCCGGTGTCCAGCGCCAGGTGGTCCTTGCCGTCGAACCAGCGCGGCGACATCACCCAGCTGTACTTGCCGCCGTCCATGTCCCGCTTCTGCGGGTGCGGGTTGGTGTGCTGGTTCCACGGGTGGCGCCGGTCCACCGCGTTGCCCAGGGGATCGGTCTTGACGAACATCTCCTGCTCGGTCCAG
>NZ_LZKH01000109.1:0-13608 GCF_001672745.1 Mycobacterium sp. E1386 | reverse complement strand
TTCTGGTCTTCACGTCCGGATCAACCGGCAAGCCGAAAGGCGCCCTGGGCACCCATCGTTCCATGGCGGCCCGGCTGGACTGGCAGCTACGGCACTACCCGCCGAGAACCCACGACATTCGGCTGGCGCAGGCCTCGATCACGTTTCTCGAGGGTGGCATGGAAATGCTGGCCGGCCTCGCAGCCGGGTCGACCATGATCCTCGCCGACGATGCCGAGCACCGCGACCCGGAAGCGCTCGGGGAGTTGATGATCCGGCATGCGGTGACCCAGGTGACCGCGGTGCCCAGCCTGGTCTCCGCCCTGGTCGACAGCAGGCCCGACGCGGTGCGAGCCCTGTCCCGGCTGGTGTGCGGCGGAGAACCGGTGAGCACCGCGCTGCTGCAGCGGCTGGTGTCGGTGTGCGCCGGCGCGGGCACCGAACTGTTGAACAACATCGGTTCCACCGAGACCTCCGGTGCGGTGTCCCGCGGTCGACTGGAGCTGCCGAATCCGCTGGTGGGCAAACCGGTCCCGGGGTCGGACGCCTACCTGCTCGACGCGGCCCTGCGACCGGTGTCCGTCGGGGTGGTCGGCGAGCTGTACTACGCCGGCGACCAACTGGCCCGGGGCTACTGGAAGCGGCCCGGACTGACCGCCACCCGGTTCGTGGCCAATCCCTATGCCCCCGAACCCGGTTCGCGTCTGTACCGCAGCGGCGACCTTGCCCGCTGGACCGCGGACGGGCGATTGGAATTCGTCGGGCGCTCCGACCACCAGGTGCAGGTGCGCGGCTTCCGGGTCGAGTTGGCCGAGGTCGAGGCGGCGCTGGCGGAAGTCGACGGTGTCGCCGCCGCGGCGGCCCGCACCTGGGAGGTGCACGGCGGCACCTCGCTGGCCGGATACGTTGTGCCACAGCAGCCGATCGACGATGACACCGATAAGGCCGCGTTCGCGTCACAGGTCCGGGCCGCGCTCGGAACGACGCTGCCCGGCTACATGATGCCCTCGTCGTTGACCGTTCTCGACGCGCTTCCCAAAACCGATTCGGGCAAGCTGAACCGGCCCGGGCTGCCGCCACCGGCGGTCAGCACCAGCGGACAGGTTGAACCATCGCGCACCGACACAGAACGGGCGCTGGCAAAGATGTTCGCCGAACTGCTCTCGACGCCCGAGGTGGGCCGCTTTGACGACTTCTTCGCCCTGGGCGGCGACAGCATCCTGTCGGTGCAGCTGGCCGCGCGGGCTCGGGCCGCCGGCCTGGCGGTCAACCCGCGGATGATCTTCGAGAACCCGACGGTGCAACAGCTGGCCGCCGCCCTGGATGCGTTGGAGCGCAACGACACCGAGCCCGCCGATGCCCGGTTCGAGCCCATGAGCGCCTCCGGGCTGTCGGCCGAGGATCTCGCCGCCGTGACGCAGCTTTGGTCGTCGTCGCGGGACGGCGCGCCATGACGGCCACCAAAGATGTCGCGCCCGACATCGAGGACGTGATGGCGCTGAGCCCCCTGCAGGAGGGCTTGTACTCGCTGACCACGCTCACCGAATTCACCGACGGCGAGGCCGACGACCCGTACGTGATCGGCATGGCCGCCGACATCTCCGGCGCTCTAGATGTCGCGCTGTTACGTGATTGCGCGGCAAAGATGTTGGTGCGGCACCCCAACCTGCGGGCCAGCTTCTTCAGCCGGGGTATCGCGCGGCCGGTGCAGATCGTCCCGTCCCGGGTAGATCTGCCATGGCGCACCGTCACCGCCGCACCCGAGGATGTGCAGGCGCTGGAGGCTGGCGAACGCCGCCGGCCGTTCGATCTCGAACACGGTCCGGCCATCCGCTTTCTGCTCGTCGAATTGCCTGGCGCACGATGGCGTTTGGTGCTCACCGCCCATCACATCGTGATCGACGGCTGGTCGTTGCCGGTGTTCGTCAACGAGATGATGATCCTGTACCGGGCCGGTGGCGATCTCTCGGCCTTGCCCGCCGGCCCGCGGCCCTACCGCGACTACATCGGCTGGTTGGCCAGTCGAGATCCCGAAGCCAGCCGGCAGGTCTGGCGCCGGCACCTGGCGGGCCTTCCCGGACCCACCCTGCTGTCGGCCGCGTTGGGATCGGCGGATGGCCGGCGGACCGGGCTGCCGCGCACCACAGAACTGCGGATGCCGGCCGAAGCCACCGCGCGATTGGTCGAGGAGACCCGAGCCCGTGGCATCACCGTCAACACCCTGCTGCAAATGGCGTGGGCGCTGGTGTTGTCCCGGCTGACCGACACCCAGGACGTGGTTTTCGGCGTCACGGTGTCCGGCAGGCCGCCCGAACTCGCCGGCGTGGAGACCATGATCGGGCTGTTCATCAACACCGTTCCGTTGCGGGTGCGGCTCGACCCCGCCGCGAGGGTGGGCGAGCAATGCCGCGCGGTGCAGCGCAACGCCGCACTGCTGCGCGAGCACAGCCACATCGGACACGCCCAACTGCGGGCGCTCGGCGGCGTCGGCGAAATGTTCGACACCCTGCTGGTCTACGAGAACTTCCCCTTGGACGGGCTGGCCGCGGGCACCGAATTAACCGCCGGCGGCGCAACTTTCCGGCCGTCCGCCCTGCAGACCTTGTCGCACTTCCCGGTCACCGTTGCGGCCCACGTGGCGGGCGGCGAACTGGTGGTGCTGGTCGAAGTGGTCGACGGGGCGCTCGGCGCCATCCCGGCGGCCACCTTGGCCCGGCGGGTGATCGCTACCGCCGAGCGGCTGCTGCGGGACTGGGAGCTCCCGCTGCGCGAGGTCAGCGTCCTCTTCGACGACGAGGCGGTCCCCCCGCGCCCCGCGGGCGTGACCCCCCGGCCTGCGGTCGGCATCCACACCCGATTCGCCGAGGTCGCCTGCGGGGCACCCGACAACCTCGCGGTCAGCTGGGCGGGCGGCCAACTCAGCTACCGGGAACTGGACGCGCTGGCCGACGGCCTGGCCGCCCGGCTCGCGGACCGCGGGGTGCGGCCCGAAACCCCGGTGGCCATCCGGCTTTCCAGGGGGCCGCAGTACATCGTCGCGATGCTCGCGGTGCTCAAGGCCGGCGGCATGTGCGTGCCGATGGAGCCGGGGACGCCCCCGGAACGGGTGGAATCGATCCTGCGTCAATCCAATGCCTCGATCCTGCTCGACGAGGTGTCGCTCGTCGCGGGCGAACCTCCCGCCACGGAGTTCCGCCCGGCCGAGGTGGTGCCCGGCCAGGCCGCGTATGTCGTCTTCACGTCAGGCACGACCGGAGAACCCAAGGGCGTCATCGGAACTCACGCGGCGGTGGCCGCCTACGCGGACGACCACCTGGACAACGTGTTGCGACCGGCGGCCGCCCGGCTGGGCGGGCCGCTGCGCATCGCGCACGCGTGGTCGTTCGCGTTCGATGCCGCCTGGCAGCCGTTGATCGCTCTGCTCGACGGCCACGGTGTGCACGTCGTGGACGAGCCCACCCAGGCCGACGCCGAGGCGATGGTCGCGGCCATCGCCGAACACGGCATCGACATGATCGACACTACTCCGTCGATGTTTGCCCAACTCGCGGCGTGTGGTTTGCTGACGACGGTTCCGCTGGCGGTGCTGGCGCTGGGCGGGGAAGCGCTCGGTAAGCCCGCCTGGACCCTCATCCGCGCGGAGTGCGCACGCACCGGAATGACGGCCTTCAACTGCTACGGCCCGACCGAAACCACGGTGGAGGCGGTGGTGGCCGCCATCGCGGAGCACGATGAGCCGTCGATCGGGCGGCCGACCCTGCACACCCGTGGCTACGTGCTGGACTCCGCGCTGCGTCCGGTGCCGTTCGGAGCCACCGGCGAGCTCTATCTGGCCGGCGCCCAGCTGGCGCGCGGATATCTCGGCCGCGCGGCGGAAACCGGCCGGCGATTCGTCGCCGACCCGTTCGCGACCGGCGAACGCATGTACCGCACCGGCGATTTGGTGCGGCGCGGTTCCGACGGCTCGCTGCAGTACGTGGGCCGCGCCGACGCGCAGGTGAAGATCCGCGGCTACCGCGTCGAGCCCGGCGAGATCGCCGCTGCGCTCGAATCGCACCCCGCCGTCCAGCGCGCCGGAGTGCTGGTGAGCCGCTCGAAGGCCGGAGCGCGGCTGACCGCTTACGTGGTGATTTCCGAAGCGCCGCCGCCGTCGACGGCCGAACTGCGCGGCATGCTCGGCTCCCGGCTGCCGCGCTACATGATCCCGCAGCGCATCGTCCCGGTCGACGAAATCCCGCTGACCGTCAACGGCAAGCTGGACGAGGCCGCGCTGAGCGCCTTCGACACCGCCGACGCGGTTTCCGGAGCCGAACCCGAAACAGCCACGGAAGCCGCACTGGCGGAACTGCTCTCCGAACTGTTGCATCAGCCGCGAATCGACGTCACCGCGGATTTCCTGCAGCTGGGCCTGGACAGCATCATGGCCCTGTCGGTGGTTCAGGCGGCGCGAGCGCGGGGGATCGCCCTGCGCGCCCGGCTCATCCTCGAGTGCGCGAACGTCCGCGAGCTTGCCGAAGCGATCGATTCCGAAACCATCTCCACCACAAGCGATGCCGACAATGACGGCGGCGAGCCCATGCCAGTGCTGCCCAACGGCCGCTGGCTTTACGAATACGGGGAGCCGCGCCGGCTGGCGCAGACCGAGGCCATCCGGCTGCCCGACCACGTCACCCGCCGGCAATTGGACGCCGCGCTGGCCGGCATCCTGGCCGGGCACGACGTGCTGCGCGCTCGCCTGGACCGCGCGACCATGACCCTGGTCCCGACCCAGGTCACCGACACCCCTCTCATCGAAGTAGCGGTGGCCGCCGATCTGCACGCCGCGGTCCCCGATCACGTCGCACGGGCCGTCGACCGCCTCGACCCGGAGCGCGGGGCGCTGCTGGCCGCGGTGTGGCTTCGCCCCCCGACCGGACACAGCGTCCTGCTGCTGGCCGTCCACGTGTTGGCGATGGATCCCGCGTCGTGGCGAGTGGTTCTCGGTGAATTGGACGCCGCCTTACAGGCTTTGGCCACCGGTCACTCGCCGGCCCCGGTCCGGGAGCACACCAGCTACCGGCGCTGGGCCGGCGCGCTCATCGAGCGCGCCCACCGGCTGGACACCGTGGAATTCTGGGCCGCCCAGGCCGACGGCGACGATCCCGAACTCGGTGCCCGGCGGGTCGATCCGTGCCGTGACCGGGCCCGCGATCTGGACGTCCGCATGATCGCAGCCGACGCGGACACCACGCGCCGGCTGCTGGATTCGGGCGTACCGTTGCCGCACCTGCTGGTCGCCGCCACCGCGGCGACGGTGACGCGGTGGCGGCGGTCGCGCAATCAGGCCACGCCGCCGCCCCTGCTGGCGCTCGAAACACACGGTCGCGCCGACGGTCTCGTCGAGGGGCCGGGCGCGCACACCATCGACACCGGCGACACCGTCGGACTGCTGAGTTCCATCTACCCGGTGCGGGTGGCGTCGGCCGACCCGCGAGACGTGGGGGAGCTGATGGCGACGATCCCGGGCGACGGGCTGGATTACGGGTTGCTGCGCTATCTGCGTGCCGACACTGCCGAACGCCTCGCCCCGTTGCCCGGCCCGCAACTGTTGCTGAACTACCTCGGTGCCGCCCACGCCGCAGGCGGGACCCGGCTGCTGACGCTCGAGCGTGAGCTCCTCGCCGGGGTCTCGCCGCAGCCCGAGCCAGAGCTGGCGGTTCGCCACGAGCTCACCATCGTGGCCGCCATGCTCACGTTCGACGGACAGCGCGTGCTGGCCGCGCAGTGGCGCACGCTGCCGGACATCCTGACTGACACCGATGTGGCGGCGCTGCAACATCTTTGGCTTGAATCGCTGCGGGAGGTGGTGACATGAGCACGCTGGCGATCGTGGGCGCGGGAGCCAAGGCGGTTGCCGTCGGGGCCAAGGCGTCCGTGCTGCGCGAGATGGGTATCGATGCTCCCGAGGTGGTCGCGGTCGAACGCATCGGCGTCGCGGCCAACTGGCAGGCCAGCGGCGGTTGGACCGACGGGGCGCACCGGTTGGGCACCAGCCCGGAGAAGGACGTGGGGTTCCCGTATCGCTCCGCGCTGGTGCCCCGCCGCAACGCCGAACTCGACGAGCGGATGACCCGCTACAGCTGGCAGTCCTATCTGATCGCCACGGCGTCCTTCGCCGAATGGATCGACCGCGGCCGACCGGCGCCGACGCATCGCAAGTGGAGCCAATACCTGGGTTGGGTGGCCGAGCAGACCGGACTCGACGTGGTGCACGGTGAGGTCGAACGGTTGGCCGTCAGCGGCGACCAGTGGACGCTGCATACCCACGAGGCCACCGTGCACGCCGACGCGTTGATGATCACCGGGCCGGGGCAGGCCGAGAAGTCACTGCTGCCTGGCAATCCGCGCATGCTGTCGATCGCCCAGTTCTGGGATCGCGCCGCGGGCCACGACCGGATCAGCGCCGAGCGGGTGGCGGTGATCGGGGGTGGCGAGACGGCCGCGTCGATGCTCAATGAGTTGTTCCGGCACCGGGTTTCGACCATCACCGTCATTTCACCGCAGGTGACGCTGTTCACCCGTGGGGAAAGCTTCTTCGAGAACTCGCTTTTCTCCGACCCGACCGACTGGAGCGCGCTGACGCTGGCCGAGCGCCGCGACGCGCTGGCGCGCACCGACCGCGGGGTGTTCTCGGCGAACGTGCAGGAGGCGCTGCTGGCCGACGACCGGATCCGCCACCTGCGGGGCCGGGTGGCCCATGCGGTGGGCCGGGACGGTCAGATCCGGTTGACCCTGTCCACCAACCGGGGCAGCGAGAACCTCGAGACAGTGCACGGTTTCGACCTGGTCATCGACGGGTCCGGCGCCGACCCGCTGTGGTTCACGTCGTTGTTCGGCCAGGACGTGCTCGACCTGCTGGAGCTCGGCCTCGGCGGGCCGCTGACCGCCGACAGCCTGCAGGAGGCGATCGGCTACGACCTGGCGGTCGCGGACGTCACGCCGAAGCTGTTCCTGCCCAATCTGTCCGGGTTGACCCAGGGCCCCGGATTTCCGAACCTCAGCTGCCTGGGATTGTTGTCTGACCGGGTATTGGGAACCAGTGGGGGCTTAGTGGGCCCGTCCAAGCACACGACAAGGAGACGCGATGAGCATCAACCCCTTCGATGACGAGAACGGCACATTCTTCGTGCTCGTCAATAGCGAGGACCAGCACAGCCTGTGGCCAAGCTTCGCCGACACCCCGGCGGGCTGGCGCGTGGTGTTCGGCGAAGCAAGCCGCGCGGAGTGCCTCGAGTATGTCGAACAAAACTGGACCGACATCCGGCCGAAGAGCCTTCAGGAATCGATCGAGCGTCGCTCATAACGCGCGGCGGCGCCGCCACCGTAGCGTCGCCGTAACGTGACCGGCCCGAGACACAATCGCCGGTCACACAAGGCACACTTACACCAACCAATCCGTGGTGGCGCGGAACCTGCTGGGGGACAAGATCGCTGAGATCCCGCCACGGTTCGTGCGTATCGAAGGGGGAACCGTGAAGACCGTGAAAACCATGTCAACTCTTGCCACCGGCGTGGCGGCGTTCGCCGTCGTAGGGGGAGCCGCCGGTGGCGCATTCGTCGCAGCACCGATGGATCAGGTGCAGCTGGCCGCGGTCGGTGCGCCGTTACCGCAGGATCCGCCCCCGCCGCCGCCGGCCCCGGGAGCTCTGCCGACCGCCGATCAGTTGTCCAGCCTGTGCAACCAGGCGACCGATCCGGGCGTTTCATACACGACCAAGAACAATCTGGTCGAAAACGGCATCAGCCCGAACGAGGGGCACGTCGCCGATCACGATCTGCGCAAGGCCTACCGCAACGGAAACTTCCCCGAGACGTTCGCCGTGACCAACATTGCGCCCGCCGGCCCGAACATGGCCCAGGCCGACGTGGCCATCTCGGGTCCGAAGTTCGCCGGGCCGGTGGAAAAGCACCTGGTTTTCGTCAACCAGGGCGGGAACTGGGTCCTGCAGCACGACGCCGCCATCGCGCTGATCCAGGCGGCGACGGCGACGAACTAGGCGGCTAGAATTCTGGGCGGCCACACAGCCTGCGCACAGGTTGTGCATGTTCTCTTCATATGGCCTGGTCGTAACGTAGCCGTGCCGAGTCGCGAAACAACAGGAGTAGCAGGCGCGCTGACACCACGCCAGATGTGTGGATCCGTCGAATTTCGTGCCCGTCGAAGGGGGAACCATGAAAACCGTTAAGTTGCTCGCCACCAGCGTGGCAGCCTTCGCCGCCATCGGGGGTGCGGCCGCGGGCCTGGCCTCGGTCGCGGCGCCAGTGGATCAGGTGCAGCTGGCCGCGGTCGGCGCGCCTCTGCCGCAGGACCCGGCTCCGGTCGCGGCCGCCGACGTCCCGACCGCCGACCAGCTGACCGGCGTGCTGAACAGCCTGGCCGACCCGAGCATCTCCTTCTCCAGCAAGAGCAACCTGGTGCAAGGCGGCATCAGCGGTATCGAGGCGCACGTCGCCGACAAGAAGCTGCAGAAGGCGGCCAAGAACGGCGACCTGCCCCTGTCGTTCAATGTCACCAACATTCAGCCGGCCGCGGCCGGTTCGGCCACCGCTGACGTCGCGGTCTCCGGTCCGAAGCTGACGTCGCCGGTCACCCAGAACATCACGTTCGTCAACCAGGGCGGCTGGGTGTTGTCGCGGGCGTCGGCGATGGAGTTGCTGCAGGCCGCCGGTCAGTGATCTGCGCCCCGCGCGCATTTGGCGACGCGTGCGGGGTCGGCCAGCACGTCGATTGAGACCACCAGGCCGCCGCGCACCACGAATCCCATGATGGCCGCCGCCCGCCCGGAGACGAAGATGACCGCGCCGGGGGCGCCGTTGACGGTCGCGGCTCGCACCTCGCGGTCCGGACCCGCATAGCCGCGGGCCAACCGTGCCACGGCGGCGGCACCCTCGGCGCGGAAGCCGGGGGTGCCGTGGCCGAAGTCGCCGCGCAGCACCACGTCCGGGTGCAGCACGGCCACCAGCCGGTCGAAATCGCCGCTGCGGCCCGCCGCAAAGAAGGCGTCGACGGCCTCCCGATGGGCGGCCGCGTCGCCGTCGGGGTCCGGATCGGCCTCTTCGATGCGCCGGCGTGCCCGGCTGGCCAGCTTGCGGGTGGCCTCCGGCGTCCGGCCGACGATGGGTGCGATCTGGTCGAACGGCACGGCGAAGGCGTCGTGCAGCACGAATGCCAGGCGCTGCTCCGGCGGCAAGGTATCCAGCACCACGAACAACGCCAGTCCGACCGCGTCGGCCAGCATCGCGCGGTGTTCGGGGTCGAATTCGCCGTCGGCTTCCACGATCGGGTCCGGCACGGCCACGCTCAGGCCGCGCGTCCGGCGGTCGCGGAGCATGTTCAAACAGATGCGGGCCACCACCGTGGTGAGCCAGGCGTCCAGGTTGGCTATTTCGTCAGCGCCTTCGGCGGCCCGGCCGCTCAGCCGGAGCCACGCTTCCTGCACAGCGTCCTGGGCGTCGTCGATCGAGCCCAGCATGCGGTAGGCGATGGCGCCCAGCTGCGGCCTCGCCGCCTCGAAACGGGCCGTCACCGACGCATCGACGGTCACGTACGTGCTTCGGGCAGGGCGCAGACCCGGTTGCCGGAGAAGCCCGACGAGCCGATCCCAAGCGCCAGGTTGAAGCGGGCGCGCAGATTGCCCAGCGTGATCACGTGGGTGAGGCCGACGAGTTGGGCGGTGTCGAAATGCGTGCGCAGCGCATCGAAAAGCTCATCGCTCACCTCCACGGGCGTCCGGCTGATCGCGGTCGCGTACTCGAGGATCAGCTTGTCGACCGCGGAGAAGCACGAAGCGTTGCGATAGTCCGCGAGGGCAAGCAGTTCCTCGTCGGTGATGCCCCACTGGCGGGCGATCTGTGAACCGAGGTCGATGCAGTATTCGCAGCGCACCGTCGTCGCCGACTTGAGCTCGGCGAGCGCGCGGTGCCGGGGGCTGAGGATGTCCAGTTTCGACTCGGCCTGCTCGAGCTTGCCGTAGGCGTTGAGCAGCCGGGGAATGTGCGCATACATTCGCAGCGGTTCCAGCATCCCGGCCGTTTCCAGGCCGGTCATCTGCGCGAGTTTGCGCTTGGTGAAGAAGAAGGCGATCTTGGCGCCCAGGCCGGCGTCGCGGTCTGAGACCCCTGGCAACCGGGACATGGCGATCCTCCTAGCAAGTTGCGGTGTGAACCAACGTCCTCACTAAGTCGACACCCGGCGCGGCGCAAATGTGACCGCCCTAGTTGGGCGGCCCCGGGGCCCGGTCCATGTCGAACACCCGGGCGTGCAGCACGGTGCGGTTCCGCAGCGCCGCCCGGACCGCGCGGTGCAGGCCGTCCTCGAGATAGGTGACGCCCTTCCACCGCACGGCGTGCGGGAAGAGGTCGCCGTAGAAGGTGGAGTCCTCCGACAGCAGGCGGTCCAGCGTCAGCACCGTGGTCGTCGTGACCAGTTCGTCGAGGCGGATCTGCTGCGGCGGAATCTGGGCCCAGTCGCGGTAGGACAGCCCGTGCTCCGGATACGGCTTGCCCTCGCGCACGCCCTTGAAGATCATCGCCGGATCTTTCCCGACGGCCTGTGCCGCGACCGGTTCATGCTGGACAGGCTAACCGGAAGACGTGCCTACAGCCTCGAGGCCACCGCAATTCCGCCTGCCGGCGCCGAGTGCCGCCGCCCCCGCCGCGGCAACCGGCCGCTGTAACGGTTAGCACGGCTTGCGACCCGTAAAATGAACCCGGGTCAGCGCGGCGCAGGGAGGTGACAACGAGTGGGAAGTGCCGACGATCGTCGCTTCGAGGTGCTGCGTGCCATCGTCGCCGATTTCGTTGCCACCAAGGAACCCATCGGTTCCAAGAGCCTGGTGGAGCGTCACAACTTGGGCGTCTCGTCCGCGACCGTCCGCAACGACATGGCGGTGCTCGAGGCCGAGGGCTACATCACCCAGCCGCACACCAGCTCCGGACGGGTGCCCACGGAGAAGGGCTACCGGGAGTTCGTCGACCGGCTGCACGACGTCAAGCCGCTCTCCTCGGCCGAGCGCAGCGCGATCCTGAGCTTCCTGGAGTCCGGTGTCGACCTCGACGACGTGCTGCGCCGGGCGGTGCGCCTACTGGCCCAGCTCACCCGTCAGGTGGCCGTGGTGCAGTACCCGACGCTGACGTCGTCCACCGTGCGTCATCTGGAAGTGATCGCACTGACCCCGGCCCGCCTGCTGATGGTGGTCATCACCGACACCGGTCGCGTGGACCAGCGGATCGTCGAACTGGGCGATGTCATCGACGATCACCAGCTGTCCCAGCTCCGGGAGATGCTCGGCCAGGCGTTGGTGGGCAAGAAGCTCTCGGCGGCGTCGATCGCCGTCGCGGACCTGGCCGGACAGCTGCGCGCCCCCGACGGCCTGGGCGACGCCGTCGGCCGCTCGGCGACGGTGTTGCTGGAGTCGTTGGTGGAACACACCGAAGAACGCTTGCTGATGGGCGGCACCGCCAACCTGACGCGCAACGCCGCCGATTTCGGCGGCTCGCTGCGCTCAATCCTGGAGGCGCTCGAGGAGCAGGTGGTGGTGCTGCGGTTGCTGGCGGCCCAGCAGGAAGCCGGTAAGGTGACGGTGCGTATCGGCCATGAGACGGCCGCCGAGCAAATGGCGGGCACCTCGATGGTGACCACCGCCTACGGCACCTCCGACACCGTGTTCGGCGGAATGGGTGTGCTGGGGCCCACCCGGATGGACTATCCGGGAACTATCGCCAGCGTCGCCGCGGTTGCCCTTTATATCGGCGAAGTCCTGGGTGCTCGATGAACGCGCACCCGCTGGACGCTCAAGCTTTGTGGGCGCGGGACAAGGACCAGGTTTAGGAGAGTCAGGCGTGGCACGCGACTATTACGGGCTGCTCGGGGTGGGCAGAAACGCCAGCGACGCGGAGATCAAGCGCGCGTACCGCAAGTTGGCCCGTGAGCTGCATCCCGATGTCAACCCGGACGAGGCCGCGCAGGCGAAGTTCAAGGAGATCAGCGTCGCCTACGAGGTGCTGAGCGACCCTGAGAAGCGCCGCATCGTCGACCTCGGTGGCGATCCGATGGAGGGCGCCGCCGCCGCGGGCGGTGGCTTCGGCGGCGGCTTCGGGGGCCTCGGCGACGTGTTCGAAGCCTTCTTCGGCGGCGGCTTCAGCGGTGGCGCGACCTCCCGCGGTCCGATCGGCCGGGTGCGGCCGGGCTCGGACTCGCTGCTGCGCATGCGGCTCGACCTCGAAGAGTGCGCGACCGGCGTGACCAAGCAGGTCACCGTCGACACCGCGGTGCTGTGCGACCGCTGCCAGGGCAAGGGCACCAACGGCGACTCGGTGCCGGTCCCGTGCGACACGTGCGGCGGCCGCGGCGAGGTCCAGACGGTGCAGCGCTCGCTGCTGGGTCAGGTGATGACCTCGCGGCCATGCCCCACCTGCCGCGGCGTCGGTGTCGTCATCCCCGATCCCTGCCACCAGTGCATGGGCGACGGCCGGGTGCGGGCCCGCCGAGAGATCAGCGTGAAAATCCCCGCCGGGGTCGGCGACGGCATGCGGGTGCGGCTGGCCGCCCAGGGCGAGGTCGGGCCCGGGGGAGGTCCGGCCGGCGACCTGTACGTCGAGGTCCATGAGCAGGCCCACGACGTCTTCGTGCGCGAGGGTGACGACCTGCACTGCACGGTGTCGGTGCCCATGGTCGACGCGGCGCTGGGCGCCACGATCACCATCGACGCCATTCTGGACGGCATCAGCGAGGTCACCATTCCGCCTGGCACGCAACCGAATTCGGTCATCACGCTGCGCGGCCACGGGATGCCGCACCTGCGGTCGGGCACCCGGGGCGATCTGCACGTCCACGTCGAGGTGGTGGTGCCCAGCCGGCTGGACCACCACGACACCGAGCTGCTGCGCGAGCTCAAGACCAGGCGCAGCCGCGACGTGCCCGAGGTCCGCTCGACGCACGCCGGCGGCGGCCTGTTCAGCCGGCTGCGCGAAACCTTCACCGGCCGCTAGCTGCGATCTGGAAAAAAGGCGCGCACATGGTCGCGACCCTCTTCTACGTCGACGCGCTGCCCGATACCGGCTCGCTGGCCGTCCTTGAGGGCGACGAGGGGTTTCACGCCGCCACCGTGCGGCGGATCCGACCCGGCGAACACTTGGTCCTCGGCGACGGCTCCGGCGGCCTGGCGCACTGCGAGGTCGAGCACGCCGGCCGCGACGGGTTGAGCGCCCGGGTACTGAAGCGCTGGAGCGTCGCGGCGGGGCAACCGCCGGTCACCGTGGTGCAGGCGCTGCCGAAGTCGGACCGCTCGGAGCTGGCCATCGAATTGGCCACCGAAGCCGGGGCGGACGCCTTCGTCGCCTGGCAGGCGGCCCGGTGCGTGGCCAGTTGGCAGGGTGCCCGCGTGGACAAGGGCCTGCGCCGGTGGCGCGCCGTCGCCCGTTCGGCGGCCCGGCAATCCCGACGGGCGCACATCCCGCCCGTCGAGGGCGTGCTGTCCACCGCGGGACTGGCCCAGCGGATCCGCGACGACGTGGCCGCCGGAGCCGTGGCGCTGGCCCTGCACGAGTCGGCCACCGACCCGCTGACCAAACTCGATATCGCCCGCGCGA
>NZ_LZKH01000108.1:0-644 GCF_001672745.1 Mycobacterium sp. E1386 | reverse complement strand
TCCGCGGGCTTCGTCATTCGAGCGGCCAGCTCGCGGGCGCGCGAGACGTAGTCGGGGGAGAGGATCTGGCGCAGGTCGGCCACCAGCGACTCACGCGTGGTTTTGGAAAACGGGCGGGCGACACCGACTTTCAACCGATCCACCTGTGCTGCCCAGATCTTTTGATCGCTCATGCTCCAGAGGCTCAATGTGGGCACTCCGGCGCGCAGGCCCGCGGCCGTGGTGCCCGCGCCGCTGTGGTGCACCACGGCCCGGCAAGCGGGAAAGACCGCCGCGTAATTGACCGCGCCCACTACCTTGACGTGGTCCGAATTAGCGCCGCCGCTGAAATCGGTTTTGCCAGAGCACACTAACGCCCGCTCGCCCAGCTCCGCGCAGGCCTCGCCGATCATGGTGATCGTCTCGGCGGGCGAATCGACCGTTGTGCTGCCAAAGCCGAAGCAGATCGGCGGTGTTCCCGCAGCGATCCACGATGCGACTTCGTCGTCGACATCCGTGGTCAGCTCCATGGTCAGCGTCCCGACAAACGGCCGTAGGCCGTCCCATTTCGCCCATTCGTCCGCCAGTCCGGGAAAGCAAACCTCGTCGTACGCTTGGATTTCCAGCGACTCTCGCTGGGCGATCCGGCGCGGCGAGGGATGCGT
>NZ_LZKH01000107.1:0-6285 GCF_001672745.1 Mycobacterium sp. E1386 | reverse complement strand
TGAGCCGATAAAGGCTGGACAAGTGATCAGCAGTGAACACGTCACCGTTGAGATCAACACAGTGTTTGAGCAACTTAGTTCGGTCCTGTCGGCGGTCCCGCCTGAGAAGTTGAACCAGACATTGACGGCGATCGCAACCGGCATCAGTGGCCGAGGTCAGAAGATGGGCGAGATGATCAGCGATCTCGATGCTGCTCTGACCGAAATCGAGCCGGGTCTAGATAAGTTGAGTCACGACATCGATGATGCGCCTACGGTGGTCAACGCATACGCTGACGCCGCACCGGACCTGCTCAGAACCACACGGAACGTCAGCTCACTCAGCCGCACCGTGGTGCAGCGCCAACGCGACGTCGATGCCTTCCTAGTCGCCGTCATCGGCCTCGGCGACATCGGGCACGATGTCGTGGGGACCAATCGGCAGGCGCTGACCGATGTGCTACACCTGCTCAACCCCATCACCGGGCTCACCAACCAATACAACCAGGCACTCAACTGCGCACTGGCCGGTGCCATACCAATGGCCAAACTGCCGCCGTCGAGAGTTCCCGGTGCCGAGGTAATGGCCAGTTTTCAGTGGGGTGCAGACCGCTACCGGTATCCGTCCGATCTGCCGAAAGTTGCCGCCACCGGGGGGCCGCACTGTGTGGGGCTGCCGCAAGTCCCCTTCGAGACCCGCCCACCCTACGTGGTGGCCGACGTGGGTACGAATCCGTGGAAGTACGGCAACGAGGGTATCCACCTCAACACGGCAGCACTCGCTGAACTCTTGCTAGGGCGCCGACTTGACGGTCCACCTCGCAATTCGGCGCAGATCGGGATGCCGGGATGACCAGTTTGCGCGGCACATTGCTGAAATTCGGTGCATTCATAACGGTCATGCTGGCCCTCACCGCAGGCCTATTCGCCGTCTTCGGGGATTATCGAGGCGGCTCCACCGCGTCGTACTCAGCACTATTTCTGGAGGCGTCAGACCTGCGCTCTGGAGATTCGGTCAGGATCGCAGGAATTCGCGTCGGCACCGTCGAAGCTGTTGCGCTGCAGCCGGATCACAAAGTGGTCGTTGACTTCAACGCCGACCGGACGGTCAAGTTGACGATCGGTGCTCGTGCGGCCGTGCGTTACCTTAACCTCGTCGGCGATCGCTATCTCGAGATAATCGACGGCCCCGGCTCGACGCAGTTCATGCCACCTGGGTCACGAATCCAGCTGGACCACACTATGCCGGCGCTCGATCTCGATGTGTTGCTCAACGGACTCAAGCCCGTCGTCCAGGGTCTGAATCCGCAAGACGTCAACCGGCTGACCACTTCTCTCGTTCAGATTATGCAAGGCCAGGGCGGGACCATGGAGTCGCTGCTCTCGCAAACTTCGTCGTTTACCAATGCATTGGCCGACAACGGGCAAATCCTCCAGCAGCTCATTGACAACCTCAATGCGGCCATGAAAACCGTGGCAGCCGACGGCAACAAGTTCGCGGGAACCGTCGATAGACTTCATCGTCTCATCGGCGAGTTATCAGCCCATCGCGATTCCATCGGAGGAGCGATTGATTCCCTGAGCAAAGGCACTACGTCACTGGTGAGTCTGCTGGCGGGTGCTCGACCGCCCCTCGCCGCGACCGTGGGCCAACTCAACCGCCTCGCGCCATCCCTCGATGCGGGCAAGGACCGCATCGACGGTGTGCTGCAAAAGCTCCCGGAGGACTACCGCAAGCTGGCGCGGATGGGATCTTACGGCAGTTTCTTCAACTACTACCTTTGCGGCGTTACGGTGCGGGTGAGCGACCTGCAAGGTCGCACCGCAGTCTTCCCGTGGATCACCCAAGAAACGGGCAGGTGCGCTGAAAACCCATGAACAAGTATCGCGGAAGAAAGCTGATTCGCTCCGGGTTCATCGGTGGAGTTCTCGTCGTGCTCATCATCGCGGTCGGGTTGCAGCCCCAGCAGTTGCTGGCAAGGGCGACCACTGTGCGATACCAGGCGGTGTTTACCGAGGCGGCGGGATTGGAGGCAGGCAACGCTGTGAAGGTCTCCGGCGTGAAGGTCGGAGCCGTGGCAGACGTGTCACTGCGTGACGGCGATGCAGTGGTGACGTTCGCCATCAAGAGTTCGATTCCGCTCGGATCGGAGACAACCGCGCACATCCGCACCGCCACAATGCTCGGGCAGCGGATGTTGACGCTGGACCCGATGGGACTTCGCACCATGCGACCGCTCGAGTGCATCCCAGCAAGCCGCACCTCTTCACCGTATTCGCTAACTGACGCAGTCAGCGACCTCACGGCCAATGCGTCCAACACAGACACCCAATCATTGAATCAAGCCCTCGACGTCCTCAGCGCCACCATCGATCAAATTGCCCCCCAACTGGGACCGACCTTTGATGGCCTGTCACGGTTGTCACGGTCGGTCAACAGCCGAAATGAAACGGTCAAAGAGCTTCTTAAACACACCTCGGCGGTGACCGGAATCTTGTCGGAGCGCAGCCAACAAGTGAATTCATTGCTCCTCAACGCCAACGATTTGACCGGCGTTTTGGTGCAACGTCGGGCCGCCATCGTGCGGCTGCTAGCGGACACTTCCGCTTTGGCCCAGCACATCTCGGGACTGATCGCAGAAAACGAAAAGCAGTTGTCACCCATGCTGGAAAAACTCAACTCGGTCACGAAAGTTTTGCAGAAGAACCGCGATAACCTTGCTAAGGCCCTGCCGGGGCTGGCCAAGTTTGAAAGCGGCCTCAGCGAACTCGTGGCCAACGGCCCCTACTACGTAGGTTACATCCCCAACCTTACCCAGGGGTCCATGCTGCAGCCCTTTTTCGACTACTACTTCCGGTTCAGAAGAGGGACCACTCCAGGGATACCTCCGGGTAACCCGGGGCCAAGGGCCGAGGTTCCGTTCCCTTACAACGGGATTCCGCAGGGCCCGCGATGATTACAATGCACCGTGTTCGTCTCGTAACCATCTTCGCGTTGTGCGCAGGAGTGCTGGGCGGAACGGTGGTAATCATCAATGCCACTTGCTTCGCGCCGAAGACGATCATCGCCGACTTCGTGACTACCACGGCGATATACCCCGGTGACCACGTCAGAGTCGCCGGGGTAAAAGTGGGGACCGTCAAATCGATTGAACCCCGAGGCACGCAGACGCAGATGACACTGTTGGTGGATCACTCGGTGCGCATTCCCGCCGATGCCAAAGCGGTGATCGTCGCTCCAAATCTCGTCTCCGCACGATACGTCCAGCTGGCGCCCGCCTACCGGGGGCATGGTCCTGAGATGCCCAGTGGCGCAACAATTCCCGTTGAAAGAACGGCCGTGCCGGTCGAATGGGATGAGGTCAAAACCCAGCTGACGCGGTTAGCGGAGCAACTCGGACCGAGAGGCGGTGTTTCGGACACTTCGACAGCGAGGTTCGTTAACAGCGCGGCTGACGCCATGGCCGGTAATGGAAGCAAGCTGCGCGAGACGCTCAACCAGCTCTCCGGGATTGGGCGCATCCTCGCCGACGGCAGCGGAAACATCGTCGAGGTCATCAAGAATCTCCAGACATTCATAGCGGCGCTTCGCGACAGCACCGACCAGATCGTGCAATTCCAGGGCCGGCTGGCCACACTCAGCAGCGTCCTCGACGGCAGCAGAGCCGACTTGGACGCTGCATTGAAAAACGTTTCCGACGTCGTCGGCGAGGTGCAGCGGTTTGTTCATGGCACGCGAGGGCAAGTGGCTGATCAAATCCAACTGTTGGCAGATGTGACCCAAAATATCGTCGAGCACCAGAAGGACCTCGAGCAGATTCTCCACGTAGCACCCACCGCGGTGGCCAACACACTGAACATGTTCGACCCACGAGATGGAGGGGCGACGGGAATCTTCACCTTCTCCAACTTCAGTAACCCGACACAGTTCTTCTGCGGCATGATCGGAGCGATCGAGAACGCGACCGCTCCTGAAACGGCGAAATTATGCGCTGAGTACCTTGGGCCTGCACTGAATCAGGCCAGCTTCAATTACCTCCCTTTCCCGGTGAACCCCGTGCTGACCTCTGTCCCGCCTCCCGAGGATCTGCTCTACACCGAGCCGGATCTGGCGCCGGGGGGTGCCGGCCCCAAACCGCAATTGCCAAGCAGCCCACCGGCTATATCGGCCTACACCGGCGCCGGAGACACACCGCCCCCGCCGGGATACGGTCCGCCGTTACCTCCCCCGGAGCCGGCACGAAAAGACCTGTCTGACCTATTAGTCCCACCACAATATGCACCCAAGCAAAGTCCGCCGGCGGTTCCGCCCGTTCCGAACCCGCCAGTAGACATCGCGCCCACCGACCTACCCTCAACAGGGCAGGGACCGTGAATCTGACAGCCACCGTACGCGGCGCCACGGCGGGCTGCTGTGTCGCACTTGCCACCGCAGGATGCGGGTTTCAAGGTCTCAACTCACTGCCACTCCCTGGCGCCGTCGGGCGCGGGCATCACGCGCACGTCTACCACGTGGAAGTCGCCAACGTCGGTACTTTGGAACCGAATTCGCCCGTGATGATGAACGACGTCGCGGTCGGCAGCATCGCCAAGATGACGGTCGACAACGGGCATGCCGATGTGGAAATTTCCGTGGAACCGAATGTCGTTGTTCCCGCCAATGTCATAGCCCGCGTTGGGCAAACGAGCCTGTTGGGTTCGATGCATTTGTCCCTGGACCCACCACTAGGACAATCCCCCAGAGGGAGACTCGTATCCGGTGCAACGATTTCGTTGAGCAGGTCCTCTGTCTACCCATCAACAGAACGGACTTTGTCAACGCTGTCAGCATTGGTTAATTCAGGGGGCCTGGGCCAGATCGGTGAAATCATCCACAACTTCAATCTGGGGCTGGACGGTCGAGAATCGCAGGCCCGCGACCTGCTCACCCGCCTCGACAAATTCGTCGGAGTGTTCGACCGCCAACGCTCGGCTGTCGTCGAAGCAATATCGGCTGTTGACCGCCTGTCTGGCACTTTGGCCGACCAGCGCGGCGTGATTACCGAAGCGCTCAACGAGATTCCGCCGGCACTAGATGTCCTCATCGCAGAGCGACCAAGGCTCATCGACGCCCTAGACAAGATGCGGATTTTCAGTGATACCACCTCACGATTGGTCAAGGACAGTCAAGCCGACCTCGTCGCCGATCTCCAAAACCTGGCCCCCACGGTGCGCGCGCTTGCTGACGTCGGTCCAGAGATCGACACGGCGCTCGCATTCCTACCGGTGATGCCGTTCGGGCAAAACCTGATCGACCGCGGCGTTCGCGGCGACTACATGAACCTGTTCGCCGTCATGGATTTAACCCTTCCGCGGCTAAAGCGAACCCTGCTTTCGGGCACACGATGGGGAAACGAACACGCACTCCTCGTCCCCGCACCGGGAGACCCAGGTTACGACGCCTTCTACACCCATAACCCCCTGACGGCACCGCTAGCGCCTGCTCCCGCAACGCCGGAGTCAGCAGCGCCCGAGCCGCCCGATGGGAGCGACTCGCCGCCGCCCGGCGCGCCACCGGACGGGCCACACTGATGTTGACACGATTCGTTCGAATCCAGTTGGCAATCTTCATGATCGCCTCCGTGGCCGCTCTAACCACGATGGTGGTCAAATACCTCCAGGTCCCCACCATGCTCGGGTTGGGTCGCATCACCGTCACCATGCAACTCGCCGACACCGGCGGCCTCTATCGCCTCGCCAACGTCACATACCGTGGGGTGGAGGTCGGCAAAGTCACTGGCCTGAAACTGACGCGAACTGGTGCCACAGCGACACTTTCGTTGGCCACGACGCCAAAAATTCCCGCTGAGCTAACCGCACAGGTACGCAGTGTTTCCGCGATCGGAGAGCAGTACGTCGACCTCCGGCCACGCACAGCGTCGCCCCCTTACCTGCACGACGGCGCGGTGATCGACGTCGCACACACCTCGATTCCACAACCGGTCGGGCCGATGCTCGATCGAGTGAGCGCGCTGCTGGGCAGTGTGCCCAAAGACAAGCTCGCTGCCTTGATCGACGAATCTTCCCAGGGCCTCAACGACGCCGGATTTGACCTGGGGTCGCTACTCGACTCCTCGGCCAAGATATCGCACGAGACTCGGGGTGTCGCCGGACGAATCCGCTCTCTGATCGAGGACAGCGCGCCGCTGCTCGACGGGCAAGTTCAGTCCGCGGAAGCAACCCGGCAATTGGCGCATAGCCTTGCCGGCGTCACAGACCAGCTTGTCGCCGACGACCCACACGTGCGGACAATCCTGCAGACCGGTC
>NZ_LZKH01000106.1:0-692 GCF_001672745.1 Mycobacterium sp. E1386 | reverse complement strand
GGGCGGGTGATGGATTGGCTGCACCCCGACGGGGAATTCAGCGACGCCGAGCGGGCCCGCAAACGCGGCATCACCCTGGGCGCCCAGGAATGCGACGGGATGTCACGCATCGGCGGGCTGGTGACCCCGGAGTTGCGGGCCGCGATCGAGGCCATGCTGGCCAAACTGGCCGCCCCCGGGGCGTGCAATCCCGAGGATGAGACTCCGGTGGTCGATGCCACCCCCGATGAGGACGCGGTGCGCCGCGATACCCGCTCGACAGCGCAGCGCAACCACGATGCCTTCCTCGCCGGGCTGCGCGGCCTGCTGGCTTCGGGAAAACTCGGCTCCCACAACGGGTTGCCGGTCTCGATCGTGGTCACCACCACGTTGCAGGACCTGGAGGCCGCCGCCGGCAAGGCCCTGACCGCCGGCGGCACCCTGGTACCCATGAGCGATGTGATCCGCTGGGCCGGCCACGCCCACCACTACCTCGCCATCTTCGATGGCGCCAAATCACTGGCGCTGCACCACACCAAACGAATCGCCTCCCCCGCCCAGCGCATCATGCTCTACGGCAAGGACCGCGGCTGCACCAAACCCGGCTGCGATGCCCCCGCCTACCACAGCCAGGTCCACCACATCACCGGCTGGACCACCACCCGCCGCACCGACATCGACGACCTCACCCTGGCCTGCGGCCCCGACAACCG
>NZ_LZKH01000105.1:0-771 GCF_001672745.1 Mycobacterium sp. E1386 | reverse complement strand
TATCGGCTCAGGCGCGGAGCGCTCTGGGGCGATCAGATGCACATACTTCGTGCCTCAACCGTTGTTGAGGCCGCGTCCACACGTGCGCTCGCCGGGATCAGATGCACCGGCCTCTGCTCTAGCCGCTGGCAGTACAGAATGTAGAATGTCTGCAATCTGGCCACAGTGCGGAAGGAACACGGCATGTCGACGGTGCGCAGTGCTCATTGACAGTCACCCCGAGAAGTTGGCGCGCAGGATCGCCGGCGTGTTGACGAACGACGCTCAGTTCGCGGCCGCCTTGCCGCGAGAAGACGTGCGTCGGTATGACGGTCGCCGCCAACGCTGGTCGGACCGAAGAAGATCGGCGGCTTCGTAGAGCGATGTGGCAGGGGGAGCAGCTTTGAGGCAACGCGCCAGGGTGCGCAACTCGCGCCATGCCGCCGGCACAGCGCGTGACGAAGCGGCTACCGTCCACCTGGGTTGGTCTATCCGCCGCGCCTCGCGTCCGCTCGCTGGATTGGCCACGGTCGCGGCGATTGGCTGCACTATTTCCGTTGCGGTTGGCCTGTTTCGTGGAGAATTCACCGATAGCGTTCCGCTGGTGGTGATTTCAGACCGGGCCGGTCTGGTGATGAACCCTGATGCGAAGGTCGAGCTGCACGGCATCCAGGTTGGCAAGGTCGCGTCGATCGAGAGCCGCCCGGATGGCACGGCTGCGATTCATCTCGCGATGGATCCGGCTCAGGTGCACCTCATCCCGGGGAACGTTCGAGTTGACGTAGCCTCAAC